>NZ_JBFUAW010000018.1:0-69847 GCF_056406095.1 Caulobacter sp. P1_D6
GTTGGAGTTGGAGTTGGAGTCGGCGTGGGTGTCGGGGTTGGAGTTGGAGTYGGTGTCGGCGTGGGTGTTGGAGTCGGCGTCGGCGTCGGCGTGGGTGTCGGGGCGCGGCAGGATGGCGGCGGATTGGCGACCCTCGTGCAATCGACGGTCGAGCGCAGGAACCAAGAGTCCGGCGCGCCCCCCTCGAAACCTCCGCGGTGCAGGCGATACTCGTAGGGCCCGGCCACCACCGGCCCAGTCAGGGTGAAGAGGTCCGTCGTCGTGGTTGCGCCGTTGCGGGCGTCCACCACCAGGATGCCGTCGGCCTGGGTCACCGCGCCTAACCCGCCCGACCGGGTGATCCGCAGGAGCGATGTCCCCGTGCCGGCCCCGCTGTCGACGACCACCCTGTCGGACGGCGAATCGTCGACGCCCAGATAGGTGTTGAGCCCGATCAGCCCGGCGACCCCGGTGTAGTTGACGGTCGTCAGGGTCAGATAGTCCGCCAGTTGCGTGACGTCGCCGGTCGGCGCGGCGAACAGCACCGAACTGGCGTCGTTGACGAGGTTGGTCAGGTTCGAGGAGCCGCTCATGTTCCAGGTAGTGTCGGCGGCGAGCGTCACGTTCGAGACGCTGCCCGGCGCCGTATAGGCCGATCCGTCTAGTACGGAATTGCGAACCACGATCGTCGCCGCGCCCGCGACGGCGGCCGGCGCGGCGGCGAGGGCCGAGAGCGCGAGCGGCTCGTCGGGCGGCGGTTCATCGGGCAAGGGGGCGATGGGCGTGGTGTCTTCGGGCGTGTCGACCGGTCCGGTGATCGGCGGTTCGGCGCCGGTGATCGGGGCGAAGTCGTCGATCATGGCGACGCGCAGCCACTCGCCGCCGCCGCTGACGGCCATGTCGGTCAGGCTGATCGAGCCCGCCCCGGCGACGGCGATCGTGGGGCCCGAGACGTTCACCAGCACACCGTCGCTCAGGTTCGCCGTCGACGACTCGGTCTCGCCCAGCACGAACAGGGCCGAGGCGCCGGTCCCAGTCACGGAGACGGTCGAGCCGAACGAGTCCACCCGCCCGCCGTTCTCGGCCACCAGGCCGTGCGCGTTGGCGCCGCTGGTCGTGATCCGGCTCCGGTCGCGCAGGGTCACCGAGCTCGGCGCACTACGGGCAAGGACGCCATGCGCCAGGTCTCCGGAGGTCGTGACCGTCGTGCGTTCGGCCACCACCGTCCCGGCCGACAGGGCGCGCAGTCCCACCGCGCGCGACCCCGAGGTGGTGATCGCGGTGGTCTTGAGGTTCACGGTCGCGGGCGCTTCGAGGAAATGCTGCTGGGCCTGGGCCCCGTAGGCGTAGTCGCCTTCGGTGGTCACGGTCAGGCCCGAGCCTGTGACGTCGGCGGCGAACTGCGGCCCGGGCTGTTCGACTGTGGCGTAGAGTCCCAGCGACGAGAGGCCTCGCGTATGGATGACGTTGTCGGTCAGCCGTAGCGAGCCGCCGTCGTCGGAGACCGCGCCCATCCCAGCTATGCCGTAGGTGTCCACGCTGGTGGCGTTGGCGATCAGCAGGCCCCCGGGATTGCGCGCCGTCAGTCCGTGAGGATACGACGACGGGCGGACCGAATCCCCATGCGTCTCGACCGAACCGCCCTGCAGGGTGATTGTCGAGCCCAGGTCGGCCAGCGCGCCGATGGCGTTGTCGGTTCCCAGGGTGACGATGGCGACATTGGTCGCGGTGATCGTGGCGTTTCCGGCGGTCAGGCCCGGCGAGTCCCGCAGCTCCGTGGTGATCGAGCCGCCAGTGACGGTGACGTCCGCTCCCGCCGCGGACCGGACGCCGTAACCCGGTCCCGCCGTCCCGCGGACACTGGTGTCCGTGAGGGTGGCGAGCGAGCCCGCGCCCTCGACGTTGACGGCCGCGGGCCCCACGATCGTGCTGTCGCGAAACCGCGCCTCGCCGCCGAGGATCACGTTCACGGCGAACGCGCGGTTGCCGGTCACCGAAAACACCGTGTCGCGGATGTCGGCCAGGGAGCCGGCGTCCTGGACTGACAGACCGTGGCCGAACTGGCCGCTCGCGGTGATGCTGCTGCCGGCCCCGCTCATCGTCAGTTGGCCGCCGCTGACGACACGGGCAGGCGCCGAGGGGTCGGCCGTGGCCCCGGCACCCGTGGTGGTGAGACTGGTTCCGACCAAGTCGATCCTGCCGCCGAGCTCGGCGCGGGCGGCGCTCCCGTAGGTCCCCGACGCGCTGGCGAAGATGCCGGCGCCGGTGATCTGGCTGCCTGTCCCGCTGGCGATCAGCGCATGGCTGCCGATCGTGCCCCCCGAGGCCTGCACGCCGGTTGTCGTGATCCGCGTTCCGCCCGAAAGCGCGACAACGCCATTATCCGTGGCCCTCACGCCGAAGGCGCCGCGCGAGGCGGTGCTGATCTCGCCGCCGACGACATCGATGCGGCTGCCGGCGCCGTCGGCCGTCAGCCCGTAATTGAGCGTTCCGTTCACGCCGCCGGTGACCGTGACGACGACGTCCGTCAACGACGCCGTCCCGCCGTCACGCGCCTCGACCGCCACCATGTCCGAGCCGGTCGTGGTCCCCAGGCCCAGGGTGAGCGAGCCGCCCGTCGCGACGATCCGGCTGCCGGCGCCGGTCGCGACCAAGCCCCGCAGCCCCGCGGCCGTCTGGACGGTGCTGATCGTCGTCCCGTCGAAGGTGATCGACGCGCCGCCCTCGGCCCGCGCGGCGGTGGAATTGCGCGTCTGCGTGCTCAGCGATCCCCGCAGGACCGTGATTTCGCTCCCTGGCCCGACCGCGAGCAGGCCGTTGTTCGAGGTTCCCGAAAGCCCGCCCCGGACACTGACGGCGCTGTCGGTCAGCGAAATCCCGCCGCCGCCTTCGGCGCGCACCGCCAGCAGGTTGCTGAAGGAAAGGGTTCCGGTGGTCGGTCCCAGCGTCAAGGTCCCGCTGTCGAACGTGACGCGGCTGCCGGCCCCGATGGCGATCAGCCCCGCCTGGCCGTTGGTCAGCGCCGTGGTGGTCGAGGCCGTGCGGATCGTGCTGCCGGTGAGAGTCACCACGCCCGCCGACTCGGCCAGGACGCCCGTCGTCGTCGCGGCGTTGAGATTGATCGCCAGCGCGCCGCCGTCGATCACGCCTTGAGCCAGCGCATGAAGGCCGTTGGACTGAGCGCCGTCGACCTGGATCGTCTCGTTGGCGGCGGTGACCAGGGAGCCTTGGCCTTCGCTGCGGACACCGTCGCTCTGGGTCCCCAACAGGCGGATCAGGCCGCTGTCGCCCGTCGGCCCCGTGACGTCGTCGACATTGAGCCAGATCTTGCCGCCGGAGAGCGCGAAGGCGCCGTGCGCGCCCGTGGCTCCGGAGGTCACGTACTGGGCGGGACTGGTCGCCAGGGCGCCCGACGCCGTGACGGGCTTGCCGAAGGTCGTCGGCTGGGCCGGATTGGTTCCGACCTTGACGCCCGTATAGATCGAGTCCCCCGACGAGGTGACCACCGAGGCGGCGTCGCTGGCGTAGAGCCCGTAGGCTCCGGTTCCGGAGGTGATGATGGTCGTCGGATCGAGGTCCACCCGTCCGCCATTCAGGGCCGTCGCGCCATAGGCGTTCGCGCCCAGCGTGGTGATGCTCGAATTGAGAACCTGGACGGTAGCCCCGTCCGCCCGAACGCCGTTGCCGGTGCTGACGATGACGCCGTCCTGGAAGGTCGCGGTAGAGCCGCCGACGACCCGAAGGCCGTCGCCGCCAGCCGTTATGCGGGCGTTGACCGCGTTGATCGCGCCGCCGCTGCTGGCGTGCAGCCCGTGGTCCGTCGCACCGACCGTGGCCTGCACGGTGTCTCCCCGCAGATTGACTACGCCTCCGTCGGCGAGGACGCCGATCGCGTTGGCGCCGGTGGCCGTCGTGTTGAGGTTGACGGCGGTGATCGTGCCGTTTGACGCAACGCGCAGGGCACTGCTCGACGAGGTGATCGATCCGCCGAGCAGGCTGATCGCGCCGCCGTCGAGGGCCGCGGCGCCGTAGGAGCCGAAGTTGGAAGCGACGACCGTGGTCTGGGTCGCCGAGATGGTCGAGCCGGCGCCGCTGGCGACCAGGCCGCTGGCGCTATTTCCCGAACCGGTCAGCGACGAGCCGGTCAGGGTGATCGCTCCACCGTTGATGGCGTGGGCGCCCAGCGAAGTGTCGCCGCTGGTCTTGATGGTCTCGCCGGCGGCGGCGATCTTAGAACCGGCGCCGTCGGCCCGCAGGCCGTGGCTGGTGGCGCCGAGCGTCGTGATCAGGCCGGAAACGCCGGTGGCCGCCCCGGTGCTGGGATTGACGTTCAGCCAGACCTGGCCGCCGTTCAGGGCATAGACGCCATAGGCGTCCGTCGCGCCGGAGCTCACATACTGACTGGGATTGGTCGCGGGGGTCACGCCGTTGGCTTGAACGGGCACGCCGGACGCGTTGGTCTTCACCCCGGTGTAGATGGAATCGGCCGACGAGGTGACGACGGACGCGGCGTCAGGCGCCGACAGGCCGTAGGCCTCGGTCGCCGAGGTGATGATGGGGGCGGGGGCGCCGACGTCCTGCCGGCCGTGGGCGGGCGTCGTTGTCGCCATGGCGAGGGCCAGGATCGAGCTGGTCGCGAACAGGCGATCCAGACCGCGAGCTCGCGCCGCCATCATTTCGAGGCGACCTCGCCGGCGTGGACCTAGCTCGGGCTCAGCCGATGGGGACATTGGGCGTCTCCCGTTTCCCGCCGTCCTTTCTTGATCCGAAGCGCCTGGGCCTCAATCGGGCCGATTGCCCAGAACCGTGCACGCTAAACCTGTAGATGTGTGTCTACGTCAGGTGGAGGCCGCGCCGGCGATGCGCCTCCAAAATGGACGCGCTAGGGATTTCCCTAACTGGCGCGTTCCGCGGTCAGCGAGGAAATTGCGGGCGCCGCCGAGGTCGGCGGCCCGCCCGGGAGTTTCACCATGCTCGACGCCGCCGGCTCGACCACGATCCGCCAGTCGCCCCCTCCGGCGCCGCCGGCGGCCCCGCCTTCGACGCAGCCCGCGAAGGACGCCGTCGACACCGTCCACAAGTCGATGGAAAGCGGTTTCCTCAACCCGATCACCAACGGCGACGTGAAGAACGCCGTCGGCGCCCTGACCGGACTGGACGCGAACAACGCCCGCGTGGCGATCAGCGAGTTGGCCAAGGACGGCACGCTGGACAAGCTGGCCTCCGAGATCAACGACGGCAAGACGTTCGGCCTGGGCGGCCTGTCGGCGGACGAGAAACGCGACTTCTTCGCCGAGATGGCCAAGGACCTGGGCGGGGCCGAGCTGAAGTCGCTGTCGGACGCCTTCGCCAAGGCCGGCGGCGACTATCACGGCAAGGCGGACGTCGAGGACCTGGGCAAGGCCATCGCCACCCACGCCACGGCCGACGCCAAGCTGGACTACGTCAAGGCCCAGGCGGGCTCGACCCTGGACCACGCCGCCGACACCACCAGCCCGTTCACCCTGGGCGGCTCGATCCGGGTGACCAGCCACGGCGACGCCGAGGCCGCGGCGGTGGGCCAGGTGCTGGCCAGCCTGAAGGGCAATCCGGCCGTCGCCGAGCAGGCGCTCAAGACGCTCAGCCCCGAGCAGCTGAACGGGGTTCTGGCGGCCTCGATCCATCGCGAGGAGATGGACACCACGACCGTCACGATGGGCGGTGGAGCGCACAGCAACAGCACCACGCTGGACACCTCGACCTACAAGGGGATCCTGGAAGCCGGGGCCCAGTCGACCGACGCCGACTTCAAGGCGCGGCTGTTCGCCGAGGGCTCGGCGGTGCTCAGGAGCGTCCCGCAGCAGAACCTGCTGCTGGGCGTCAGCGTCATGGACCGCGACGCGGCGACCCGGACTATGGCCGAGGGTCTGACGACGGTGCTCAAGAGCGACGTGTCGGGCGTGATGCGCGAGCTGTCGTTCAACGCCGAGACCCGCGACGGCACCGCCTTCGCCACCTACGCCAAGCAGATGCTGAACGACAAGCAGACCGAGCCCCTGGCCGACATGATGCAGCAGCTGCAGGTGGGCGGCGCCAAGAACGAGAACCCGATCAACCGGTTCGAGACCACCACCCAGGTGACCCTGCCCGACGGGACCAAGGTCGACCGCTATGAGAACGCCGCGGCCCTGGGGCACTATGTCGGCGGCGTGCAGGCGGCCGCCGCCTCGATCACCACCGACCGCAAGGAACAGGCCGAGCTGCTGACCGCCGTGCTGAAGAGCGGCCTGACCCTGGTCGACAAGTCGGGGATCGGCGGCAAGGGCGTCGGCACGGCCGCCGCCGTGGCCAAGGAATGGGTGACCATCGGCACGAACGCGGCGCTCAAGGCGATCCAGGACGATCCTTCGGCCGCCGGCAAGGCGCTGGACCTGGCCGCGGTGCCCACCGATCCCAAGACCGGCGAGGAAGCGGTGGGCAGCAATTCCAAGAGCGCCTACAACACCGCCCTGGACACCGTCGTGCGGCAGGCCAAGCCCTGACGCCGGCGGTTCGTCGCCGTCGAGAGCCGATGACCCGATCGACCGCCTTGCTCGCGCCGTTGCTGGCGATGACGACCCTGGGCCTGGCCGCTTGCGGCCAGGCGCCGGCGGTTCGCACCCCCGCGCCGCCGCCGGGGTTCGTCGACGCCCGCACGCTGCCGCTCGGCCAGGCCTCGGCCGGCGACTATGACCGCGTGCTGGAGACGGGCCTGGCCGCCGAGCCGGAGATCTGGCGCGCCCCCAACGTCAGCACCAAGGTCTATCGCGCGCCCGCCGACCTGGGGCGCGAGGCGATCGCGAGCTATTACGGGAAGGCCGCTGTCGAGAGCGGCTGGGTCGTCGACCCCGCCCTGACACCGCAGGCCCGTTCCGCGCTGGCCGGTCAGTACTGGTCGTTCGGCTACAGGTCCGGCGAGCGCCGGTTCATGGTCGCCGGAGTCGAACCCGGCCCCGCGCTGGGGCCGCCCTCGGCGGGCCTGCCGGTCGTGGTCCGCACCAACGCCGACTAGCCGCACTCGAGACACGAAAATCCCGGACCCGCTGGACGGATCCGGGATCGTCGAACGCGCGGCGCGAGGGTTCAGAAACGCGTCGCATCCAACAGCGGGAAGGCGGCGAAGCCCTTGGCGGCGGCGGTCGTCGAAACCTCCGCGTCGGCCTTGATCAGATTGCCCATCAGCCACCCGGTCAGCATCAGGCCGAGGGTCGAGTTGAACGCCTCCAGCGCCTCGCGCAGGCCTTCGGCGCCTGGCTTGGTCAGGTCGAAGTCCGCCTGGCCGACGGCGGCTCCGGTGATCGAGCTGTCCCAACCCGTGCGCGCCGCGTCGTTCTCGTTGATCACCAGACCGTTGTCATGGGCCGCGTCGAGCGCGTAGCCGCTGCCGCCCAGCGAGACCTTCAGGTCGCCCTTGGTCTGCTCGCTGACGCCGTCGACCACCAAGGCTTGGTCGCCGCGCGTGACGACGATCTGCTCGGCATAGGTCATGTTGTTCCACTTGGACGTTTCGGTATTGATCGTGATCTTCGTTCCGTTCTCGAGCACGAAGGTGGTCGTACCCCAGAAGTCGCCGGTGTTCTGGCCGTTGTAGCTCACGTGCGGGTCGCCCCAGATGCGGGTGGCGTTGCCGTCGGCGTCACGGATGACGACCTCGGAACTGGCTTCGTTGATAGACAGGGTGTTGCCGTCCCCCAGGTCGATCTCGGCCTTGCCGCTTTCGGGCATGGCGGCGGTGAACTTCGGCTGGCTGGGCGCCGCCTGGAAGAACCCGCCGGCCATCAGGCCCAGCGTGAACTGCATGGCGCCGAACGCCTGCAGGCCCTGGCCCATCGAGGCGCCGATCCCCGTCAGCAAGCCGGTGTTCACGGCGGTCGTCCAGGCCGTGTTGATGTTGGTCATCCTTCAACCCCTGTCCATCGAGCTGGCCGCGTCCTGCGACCTCGATGGACAGTTGGCGCCTTGCGCGACGGTCCCGCTAGCTGGGGCGAACCCCATCAGGGTATTCCCTAGCGTAGGTTAGAGCGGCTTTCCCGACATCGCCTTCAGCACCTGCAGGATGGTCGAGGGGCGCGCGCCGATCTCGTTCAGCAGCAGTTGCACCAGGCCCGTCAGCATCGCCAGGATCACGGCCGTGGCGATCCACGACTTGATGGCCAGGCCCAGCGCGAAGACGTTCAACTGCGGCGCATAGCGGTTGATCAGTCCAAGGCCGCCGTCGACCAGATAGAGAATGGCCAGGGCGGGCGTGGCCAGCATCACCGCCAGCACCATCAGCCGCGAGAATTCGCCCTCGAACAGCGACAGGCTGCGCAAGGACAGCACCGGCGTCAGGCTGCCGATCGGCCAGATCGCGTAGCTGTCGAGGATCGTGCCGACCAGCAGCAGCAACCCGCCCGAGAACATGAA
The DNA here is from genome assembly GCF_056406095.1 of Caulobacter sp. P1_D6. Taxonomy (NCBI): domain Bacteria; kingdom Pseudomonadati; phylum Pseudomonadota; class Alphaproteobacteria; order Caulobacterales; family Caulobacteraceae; genus Caulobacter; species Caulobacter sp. P1_D6. The sequence continues at coordinate 8,404 of NZ_JBFUAW010000018.1, forward strand.
GACGAAGTTGGCCAGCCGGGCCAGGAACTCGCCGTTCAGCGAGGTCTGGTGGCCGCTCAGCGGATCGACGATCTGGGCCATGGTCGCCCCGACCTTGGCGTCGATGATCTGGCCCGCCGCCTCGAAGGCCCACAACATGGTCCCGAAGAAGAAGCCGATCACCACCCCGATCAGCGCCTCCTTGCCGAAGATCAGGATCCACTGGACCGTCGGCAGGTCGCTCTGGGCGATGTGCGGCTGCAGGGTGACGACGATCAGCCCGAAGGCCAGGAAGATCGAGTTGCGCACCAGCGGCGGCACGGTCTCGGGCGACAGCAGGGGCAGCAGCATGAAGGCCGCGGCGATCCGTGTCGCGCCGACCGCCAGCACCATGGTGTTGGCGAAGATCGCGCTCAGCCAGTCCGGCGCCGTCTCCGGCATCAGCGGCGGACCATGGCCGGGAACTCGGTGAACACCCGGTCGCCGAACCGGTAGAGCGTGCCGCCCAGCAGGCTGGCGGTCAGGAAGATCGTCAGGACGATGGCAAAGAACTTGGCGGCGTACTGCAGGGTCTGCTCCTGCAGCTGGGTGGCCGACTGGACGATGGCCACCGCCACGCCGACCACCGAGGCGGCGATGATCGGCGGCGCCGACAGCATCAGCACCATCCACAGCGCCTGGTTCACCAGCTCGATGGCCTGGGAGTTCATCATGGGAGGGACCTCACGTGTAGGACAGGACCAGGCCGTGGGCGAGCTTCACCCAGCCGTCGATCAGCACGAACAGCAGCAGCTTGAAGGGCAGGGACACCGTCGTCGGCGACAGCATCATCATCCCCATCGCCAGCAGGATGTTGGACACCACCAGGTCGATGATCAAGAACGGCAGGAAGATCAGGAAGCCGATCTGGAAGGCGGCCGCCAACTCCGAGACGGTGAAGGCCGGCACCACCACGATGAAGTCGCGCTGGGTCATCGTGCGGGCCTTTTCCGGGCCGTTGATGCGCTGGGCGGTCTTCAGGAAGAAGGCCCGCTCGCGCGGCGTCGAGTGCTTCATCAGGAAGGCGCGCAGGGGCTCCTTGGCCTTGTCGGCGTAGGTGAACAGCGCCTGGGTGTCGCTGCTGACCGCAGCGACCGGTTTGACGCCCTGGTTGGCGGCGGCCATCTGCTGACCGACTGGATACATCACGTACAGGGTCAGGATCAGGGCCAGGCCGTTGAGCACGATGTTGGGCGGCACCTGCTGCAGGCCCAGCGCGTTGCGCAGCAGGCTGAGGGTGACGACGATCTTGGTGAAGGACGTGACCATCACCGCCACGAACGGCGCCAGGGCCAGCAGGATGACGGTGATGAGGGCCGAGCCGGGGGTGAACGACGACAGGTCCATCCGAGGTCAGGCTCCCTTCGCCAGTTGTTCGATCAGCACGCCGTAGGCCTCGCCCACGGCCACCAGCCGTCCCGTGGCGATGGGGTGGTCCCCGGCCAGCAGGACGGCGGCGGTGTCGCGCGCCGACCCGCCCAGCACCACCGTCGAGCCGGGGCGCAGGCCGGTCAGTTCCGACAGCGGCAGGCTTGCCTCGCCCAGCATCACCTTGAGGGCGACGGGCAGGTCGGCGGGCGCGATGGGAGACGTGTCGGGAGCGGCGGTCTCGGCCGGTTGCACGGCGGCGTCCATGGGCGGCGCGGTCATGGCGCTCTCCTCGAGGGTGATGACGGTGAAGCGGCGATCGGCGGGATCGAACCGGCCGGTCAGGCGGCGATCGGGCAGGATCAGGCGGGCGTCGCCCGGCTGGCGGGGACCCCAGGCCGTGAGCACGATGTCGCCGATCCGCAGGGCGGCGACCCGGGCGGCGGCCACCACGGCGGCGTCCAGCACCAGCCGTCCGGGGATCGGCACGGCCTGGTGGGCGCCGTCGGCCGACAGGTCGATCGCCGGCGGCGGCCAGGCGGCGGACGCGGTGAGCGCGACATGGAAGACGATACGGGTCGACGCCGCCTCGGCGTCGCGCGTCAGGTCCAGGGCGATGGCGACGCCGGTGTCTGGCGACTGGCGGGAGATGTCGCTCGGTTCGAGGCTGAGGCCGGTGATCGTCTCGATCGCCGCCAGCACCGGCTCCAGGCGGTCCAGCGCCACGAGCAGGGCGGCGTCGTCCTCGGGAACGAACGGAGCGCCGTCCAGGTCGACGATCGCCAGGCGCGGCGCGTCGGGCTCGGCGCCGAACAGGATCCAGGAACCGGTCGGCGGCTGCGTCAGGCTGGTGGCGATCTTCAGGCCGGAAACGGGGAGGGCGGACAGCACCGCCAGGGCGCGGTTGCGGGCCGCGACCTCGGCGGCGTCGAAGGTCTCCAGACCCCGCACCAGGGGTTCGGCGTCGAGCACGTCGGTCATGCGTCGCCGTCCGTCGTGCCGGTGATGGCCATCCGGACCAGCTCGGTCAGGCTGGCGGCCTCCATCTTGGTCATGATCCGCGAACGGTGCAGCTCGACGGTCTTGGGGCTGATGCCCAGCTCGTAGGCGATGATCTTGTTGACCTTGCCGGCGACCACCAGGGCCATCACCTCGCGCTCCCGCTCGGTCAGGCTGGCGACGCGGCGGGCGTAGAGGTCCTGGCCGGGCGTCGTGGCCGGATGCAGGCGGGCGAAGGCCAGGCCGAGGGCTTCCTCCAGCGCCGCCTCCTGGAACGGCTTCTCCAGGAAGGTGATCGCGCCCTTCTTCATCGCCTCCACCGCCAGGGGCACGTCGGCGTGGCCGGTCATGAAGATCACCGGCCGCTCGCAGCCGCGCGCCTTGACCGCGTCCAGCAGCTCCAGGCCCGACATGGTCGGCATCCGCACGTCGAACAGCAGGCAGGCGTCGGTCGGCGGATCGCCGGCGTCGAGGAAGGCCTGCGGGTCGTCGTAGGTCGTCACCGCGTAGCCCAGGCTCTCCAGCCACCAGGCGGCCGACTGGCGGAACTCGCCGTGGTCGTCGACCAGGCAGACCGCGCCGAGGCTGCGGGGCGGCTCCGAACGCGACGCGGCGTCTTGAGCGGGGGTCATGGTTCATCCTCCTGGCGCGCCGTCGGCAGCGCGATGTGGAACAGGCTTCCCCCCGAAGTCTTGGCCCCTCCTTGCTCGCGGGTGTGCCAGAGGCGTCCGCGATGCAGTTCGATGATCGAGCGGCAAATCCCCAGGCCCACGCCCATGCCGCCCGGCTTGGTCGAGAAGAACGGCGAGAACATCCGGCCGGCGGCTTCTTCCGAGACGCCGGGGCCGGTGTCGGCCACCGTCAGCTCGACCATCCGCGTCGAGCCGTCCATGCGGCGACCGGCGATGGTGAGGCGGCGGGGCTGGGGTTCGCCGCGCATGGCGTCCAGGCCGTTGCGGGACAGGTTGACCAGCACCTGCTGGATCATCACCGCGTCGCCCAGCACCGGCGGCAGGTCGTCGTCGAACAGGGCTTGGGCCGAAACCCGGTCGCGGGCGATCTCCCAGTCCAGCAGGTCCAGGGTGGCGCGAGCCAGGCGGGGCAGGTCCAGCGGCTCGACCTGGGGCTGGCGCTGCTCGACGAACGACCGCATGCGCTGGATGACGCCCGAGGCGTACAGCGCCTGGTCGGCGGCCTTGTCCAGGGCTTCGACGCCGTCGGTCACGGTCAGGGCGTCGCGCGACAGCCGGGCCTTCAGCCCACGCACGATGTTGGCGATCGAGCCGATCGGCTGGTTCAGCTCGTGGGCGATCATGGTCGCCATCTCGCCCACCGACATCACCCGCGAGGTCAGCAGCAGGCGCTCGCGGTCGGCCAAACGGCGGGCCTCGGCCTCCTGGCGCTCGGCGGCGTCGGAGAGCTTCAGATACAGGCGGCCGTCGGCGCTTCGCCCCGGCCGAGCCTGCAGCACGGTCTCGTCGCCGTCGAGCGACAGGGGCGCGGTCTCGCCGCGCTTCGCCGCTCCGAGCGCGGCGTCCAGGGCGGGCGGCGCCAAGTCTCCCGGCGCGAGGTCGGGCATCAGCCGGGCGAAGGCGTCCGTGCGCCAGACCAGGCGGGGCGGCGCGCCCTCGAACGCCCCGACCGCCAGGTCCAGGGCGGCGAACGCGGCCTCGGCCGGATCCAGGTCCGGCGCGTGCAGGCGCAGGGCCCTCATGGCCGGGGCCCATGGCTGACCGGCGCGACGTTCGGTCTCGCTAGGGAAAACCCGAATAGCGCCCAGGCGTTGTCAGTCGTATCCAGAGCGTGAAGGAGTCCGCCATGTCCACCATCCGCATCGACGCCAACGCCGTCTCCGGCGTCTGGGCCCGGGGCCTGGACAGCGCCTCGCCGTCCGCCTCCGGTCGTCAGGGCCAGGCGTTCGGCGACTTCTCGGCCTTCTCGCGCCAGGACGGGGCCTTGAGCCTCTCCTCCAGCCATCGCGATCTGGACAACACGGCCCGCGCGGTCAGCGACCGCCTCACCGACACCCGCGACAACGGCTTCGGCTGAGGCTAGCCTTCCGGCGTCATGGCCGAACGCATCCTCAAGGCCGAACCGGACTGGTTCGGCGCCGCCCAGGCCCTGGTCGAGGGGCTGCAGGCGCAATCCACCCTCGACGGCCGGGTCGACGTGCTTGAGCGCGTCTGCCTCGACCTGGGCGAAGCGCTGTATCCTGGCTTCGCCAAGCTGCTGGCCGCCGTCGACCATTTCGGCGACCAGGCGGTCAAGGCGCTGGTCGCCGACGCCCTGGCCCAGGCCCTGATGACCGCGCGCCTGCCCTCGACGCGGCTGCCGGCCTGGGGCGCGGGCGGCTTCGCGGGGCTGGGCGGCGTGGACGGTCCGCTGCGCACCAACAGCCGCAACGTCGGACCGCTGGAATTTCTGTGCGTCTGGCTGGTGCGCGACGTCAGCGACGAGGCCCTGAGCGGCGAGGCCTTCGAGACCGCCGCGACCTATCTGATCGACCTGATCTCGGCCTCGCCGCGCGCCGCGGCCCTCTATGTCGACAAGCTGCGCGCCGACGCCGGCGATCCGACCGAGGGCCTGCACAACGCCCAGACCCGGCGGCTGATCGAGACGCTGGCCGAGCGCTGGGCGGCCGGGGACGCACCGGCCGAGGTGGCCCGCGCCGTGGCCCGCGCGGCCGAGGCCGACCGGGGCGCCGCGCGCTGGGGTCTCCCGCTCCGCTGACCGCGTCCGGCTCATCACCGCACCTTCGGGATCAGGCGCTCGAAGTCGCCGTCATCCGCCTCGACCAGCATGTCGGCCAGGGTCAGGCCGCGCACCTCCAGGCGCTTGCGCAGGGTCTCCAGCGCCTTGGTCACCTCGGGCGTGGCGTTGGGGTGGGCGGCCAGGGTCAGGGACAGCGACCCGTCCGCGCCGCGCGCCAGCGCCAGGCCGGTCAGGGGCGAGCCGCGGTCGGTCACGCCCATCGCCACGCCCTTGGACGGATTGCCGCCGGCGGCCAGCCAAGCCTTCTCCATGGCGGCGGCGAAGGCCTCGATCTCCGCGCCCGTGGCCCCGGCCGGCATCTGGATCACGACGGGCTCGGCCGCGCCGTGGGACGTCGCGCCCGGCGTGCCGACGCCCTCGACCGGCGCCTTGTCGGTCGTGGCGGCGTCGCCGGCGCCCTTGAAGTCGTGCGCGGGGCCGAACAGGGCCGACAGGTTAGCGCCGTCCTCCGTGCGCTCCTCATCCCTATGCTCGGCGCGGGACGGCTGGCGGGCCGTGGGCTCACGCCGCTCGGCGGCGCGTTGCAGGGCGGCGTTGAACTCGGCGCCGCGCCAGGGCGTGGCGGGCTCGCTGGCCGCGAACCGCTGGGGCGGAGTCGAGCGCTCGGTGGTCGAGACGTCGCGGGTATGGGTCATGTCATGGCTCTCCGGGCGCGCAGGAATCGGACGACGCTCAGCTCCTCGATTTCCTGCTGCTGTCGTTCATCGCGTTCGGCCAGCAGGTCCGAGCGGGCGCGGTCACGTTGGCCGCTCATGGCCTCGAACCGTCCCTGGGCGCGGACCAGCGCGCGCAGGGCGGCGTCCAGGTCTTCGCGCGCCAGTTGGACCGCGATACGCTCCTGGTCGCGCTGGGCGACATCGCGGGTCCGGGCGTCGGCGACCATCTCGCGGCGAGCCAGGGCGGTCTCGACCATGGCGGCCGAACCGGACAGGCCCTCGGCGAACCAGGTGTCGAGGCGGGCCAAGGCGGCGTCGTGCGCCGCGATCGCCGCGTTGCGGACAGCCAGGGCGTGTTCGGCGGCTGCCAGGATGTCGCGGGCCGCGACAGCCTCTAGGCGGGCGACCTCCACCCGGCGCTCGCGCAGGCGGACCACCGGGGTCAGGATGTCCAGCTGGCGACGCGGGTTCATGCGGCGGTCTCCGCCAGGGTCGCCAGGGCGTCGGCCACGGCGATACGGTCGTGCGGACCTTGGCGCAGCAGGGCCTCGATGGCCGGCCGCTTAGCGATGGCGACGTCGGCCAGCGGGTCGCCGCCGGCCTTGTACTCGCCGATCTGCAGCAGGAACTCGATGTCGGCGTACTTGGCCATCCAGCCGCGGACCTTGGACGCCTGGGCCTGGTGGTCGGCCGAGGCCACGCGCGGGAAGACGCGGCTGAGGCTGGCGGCGATGTCGATCGCCGGATAGTGGCCGGCCTGGCCCAGCTTGCGCGACAGATAGATGTGGCCGTCCAGGATCGAGCGCACTTCCTCGCCGACCGGATCGCCGCCGTCCTCGTCCTCGATCAGCACGGTGTAGAAGGCGGTGATCGCCCCGCCCTCGGCTGCGCCGGCCCGCTCGAACAGCCGAGGCAGCTCGGCGAACACCGAGGGCGGAAAGCCCCGGCGCACGGCGGGCTCGCCCACCGACAGACCGATTTCGCGCAGGGCGCGGGCGAAGCGGGTGACGCTGTCCATCTGCAGCATCACCTTCAGGCCCCGGGCCCGGAAGCCCTCGGCGATGGCGGTGGCCACGTGGGCGGCGCGGACCCGCTCCATGGCCGGCCGGTCCGAGGTCGAGACGATCACCACCGAGCGGGCCAGCCCCTCGGGACCCAGGCAGTCGTCGAGGAACTCGCGCACCTCGCGGCCGCGTTCGCCGATCAGGGCGATGACGTTGACGTCGGCCTGGGCGTGGCGGGCGAACATGCCCAGCAGGGTCGACTTGCCGCCGCCGGCCATGGCGAACACCCCGACCCGCTGGCCTTCGCCGGTGGTCAGCAGGGTGTCGACGCTGCGCACGCCGGTGGCGAACACGCTGTCGATCGGTGAGCGCGCCAAGGGGTTTGGGGCTTCGCCATAGACGGCCTGCGGGCGCAGCGGGCCGGTGATCGGGCCCAGGCCGTCCAGCGGCTCGCCATGAGCGTCCAGCACCCGGCCCAGCAGGCCGTCGCCGACGCCGATCTCGCTGCGGCGCGGCCCGGCCAGCACCTCGGCGTCGATCGACAGGCCTTCCAGCCGGGTCAGGGGCGTCAGGATGGCCGCGCCGTCCTGGAAGCCGACCACCTGGGCCTTGACCTGGCCGCCGGTGGCGCGGTCGATGATCTCGCACTCCTGGCCGATACGGGCGTCAAGGCCGGTGGCGCGGATCGTGGTGCCGAACGCCTGGACCACGCGACCACGCCGCTCGACGGTGCGGGCGTGGCGGAGGGCGTCGCGCAGGAGGTCCGGCGTGCTCATGCGGCGGCCTCGTCACGGGCGGCGAACACGGTTTCCAGCGCCTTCAACTGGACGTCAAGTCCGGCGTGGGTGCGGCCCGACGGCGTGTCGAGCACGCAGTCGCCGGCCGGCAGGTCGGGGTCGGCGTGAACCTCGATCCGCGCCCCGATCGGCCACAGGCGACGGCTGACGGCGCCGACCGCGTCGGGCGCCACGCGGACGCCGATCGGCTCCTCGGGCAGGAGGTCGCGGGCGGCCTGCTCGGCCAGGGCGGCCAGCACCTCGTCGGCCGCGAGGCCGGCGGCGATGTGGCGGACGATGTCCAGCGCCAGGGTGGCGGACGAGGCGCGCAGGCGGGCGCGTTCGGCCTGCAGGGCGTTATGGACGGCGGCCAGGGTCTCGGCGGTTTCTCGGGCGGCCTTGGCGACGCCCTCGGCGTGGCCTTGGGCGAAGCCCTCGGCGGTCGCGGCGTCACGGGCGGCCTGGCGATGGGCCTCCAGGCCGGCGACGATCTCGGCGGCCTGGGTCAGGTGGGCGACGTCCTCGCGGCGCAGGATCGGGTCGTCGGTCAGCAGGACGGAGGAGGGGGCGGAGGCGAGCAGCAGGTAGCTCATGCGGCGGTCTCCATCAGGCCGGCCTCGATGGCCATCAGGCTGCCCCGCGCGGCGKGCTGGGCGGCCTGGCCGACGGCGATCGGCAGCGGCCAGGGCTGGGCGTCCAGCAGGCGGGCCAAGCGGGCCGAAAGGGCCGGGCGGTCGGCCAGGCCGGACAACAGCACCGCCGCGCCCAGGTCGCGCAGGCTCTCGTCGCTGGCCAAGGCGGTGTCGCAGGGCGAAGGGGGGATCAGGCCGGGCGGCGTGGCCAACACCGCGTCCAGCGTCGCTTCGCCCAGCCGGCGGGCCAGACGGGCCAGCACCCGGCCGTCGATCGTGCGGTGCAGGGCCGGCGTGCAGGCCATGGCCCCGGCCAGGTGGACGAACAGCTCGCGGCGCTCGAGCGGCCAGGACGCCCAGTCGGGCAAGGCGGCGACGTCGGCGAAACCGACCGCCGGAGTCGGGCCGCGTCCCGTCCGCTCGGCCAGCCGACGCGACAGCCGGCGCGCGCGACCGCTGAGCGTCGACGGCCCGTCGAGCACGCGCGCCTGGGCGACGATCCGGGCACGGGCGTCCGCGCCGCTCATGCCGCCGGCCTCTCGGTCTCGACGGCGCGCAGCCGGGGCCGGGCCTTCTTCTTGGTCCGCCGGGTCAGCAGGTAGGCGCCGACGCCGCCCAGGGCCAAGACCACGGCGATGGCCGGCACGGTCAGGGACTTCACCGCCGAGGGCTGGGCCGTGGTCATCACCGGCTTGGCCGGGAACATCACCACCGTCACCTTGTCGTAGGGCAGGCCCTCGATCGAGTTGGTGACCAGCGCCTTGATCGAGCCGACCTGGCCGGACAGATCGACGTCGGGGTTGTGGCGGATGAACACCGAGGCCGAGGACGGCTTCTGGGTCTCGGCCAGGGGATCGGCCTCGGGCACGGCGATGTGCACCCGGGCCTGGACCACGCCGTCGATCGACGAGATGGTCTGGCTCAGCTCCTGGCTCAGGCCGTACATCAGCCGCGCCCGCTGCTCCATCGGCGAGGAGACGAAGCCCTCCTTCTTGAAGACGTCGCCCAGGCTCTCGAACTTGTCGCGGGGATAGCCCTGGTCGTGCAGTACGGCCACCGCGGACGAGAACTGCTCGGGCCGCGTCTTGAGGGCCCAGACCTTGCCGTCCTTGCTGCTTTTCGCGGCCGAGACGCCCGAGTTCTGGAGCACGGCGACCATCTCGTTGGCCTCGCGCTCGGAGAGGTCGCCGTAGAGCTCCTTCTCGGCGCAGGCCGAGAGGAGCAGCGAGGTGGCGGCCAGGGCGGCCAGGAGGCTCCTGCGCATGGCTCGCCTCCTAGGCCTGTTGCCTGAACAGCTGCTGCAGGCCGTCGGACGTGCGGTTGGCGATGTTCGAGGTCAGTTGGCAGTTGAACATGAACTCGTGGCACTGGACGGTCAGGCCGATCATCTCGCCGGGCGTGATCGCCGCGCCCTTGGCCTCGGCGGCCTTGGCGTGGGCCGCCAGGTTCGAGGCCTGGCCGTTGACGAACTCCAACTGGTTGAAGATGCCCTTCATGGCCGGAGCCAGGGCTTCGGGACCGCCAAGCCCCGAAGGGGCCTGGGCGCCGGCCGTGTGCAGCGCGTTCTGGAACTGGACCGCGTCGGTCATGGTCGCGCCGTAGCCGACCTGGGTGACCTGGGCTTCCTGCGGGGCGACCATGGCCGCCGCCGATACGGGATCGAAGGACATGACGTCTCTTTCGACTTGAGGACCGCTAGTTCTTGCGGGCCATGGTTTCGAGGGCCCGGCCGACGCTGTCGACCGAGGTGGATTCCGAATTGGCCATGAAGTTCATGCGCAGGCTTTCGGCGGTGAGCATGGCCATGACCGAGGGCTTGTCTTCGCCGCCCGGGCCGATCTGGTCGGCCAGTTCGGTGATCTTGACCGCCTGGGCGTCGAGGGTCTGGCCCCAGGCATGGGCCATGGCTTCGAACCATGTGCCGGGACGGTTCTTGTTGTTCGTGCCCTGGAGGGTGGAGGCTAGGGAGAGGTTGCCAAATCCCTGGATTTCGTCGGCCATCGTCTTGCTCCTTCTCGGTTGGTTGGGGTTTCAGAACATCAGCTTGGTTTGGGCGCCGCCCTTCTCGACGGTCACCGCCTGGCTCTCGACGGCGACGATCCGGTCGCCGGTCGGCAGCATGGATCCGGCGAAGTAGCGGGACCCGTCGGCGGTCGCGACGTAGCCGGCGTCGCCGCCGACCACGGACACCACCCGCTTGGCCGGGCCTTCGTCGAAGACCTTGCCGAAGCGGTCGCCGCCGCCGTCGGCGCGGCTGATGTCCAGGGCGCGCAGGCCCCGGACGTCGGTCAGCGCCACCTTCTGCACCTTGGCGACCTGGTCGGCCGGGCCGGTGACCTGCACCTGCACCCGCGCCAGGCCGTTGGGCCGGGCGGTGGCGGCCAGGCCGTTGGCCATGAAGACGTCCTCGACGTTCTGGGCCAGGGACTCGCTGGTCTGGACCTCGATGCGGGCTGGGACGTCGCGGGTGTCGACGATCTGACGCAGGCGGTCCTTGTCGGACTCGCGGTTCAGCACGCCGGCGATCACCAGCTTGTCGCCTTCGCCCGTCTTGACCGCCAGGGCGCCGTAGCCCTGCTCGCGCAGCAGGGCGTGGACCTGGCTGGCGTTGGCATGGTGTCCGCCCCAGATGGGGGCGTTGGCGGCGGCGTAGGTCACGCAGGCCAGGGCGGCGCCGAACACCAGGCCGGGCACGAGGTGCGGCGTGCCGCGCACGAAGGTCACGGCGCGGTCGAACAGGCGGCGGGCCAGGGTCTCGCCGTAGTCGTGATCGACCTCCGTCAGGTCGTGGCCGGCGGCGGGCGGGGCCGTGGTCAGCAGCCGCTCGGCCTCGGCCCAGCGGGGACTGCCCTCGATGCCGATGGCCACCGCGTTGTCGCCGATCAGCAGCGGCAGATAGAACGGCAGCACGGCCCGGGACGGGGCGGTCAGGACGTGGCCGAGCATCTCGGCGCCGCCTTCCAGGATGTCGATGTCGGCGGCGTCCTCCCGCGCCGTCAGGCGAACGCGGATTCCTTTCGCGCTGGGATCGCGCAGGACGATGTCGGCGTCGAAGCCATGGCCGAGGTCCACCGGCTCGCCGTCGCCGAGCGGGGCCGATGCGCCCCGCACGCGGCCGGCCAGAACCTTGAGGACGAGAGCTTCCGAGGAGGTTTCGAGGGCTGTGTCGAACATGGCGCCTAACCGGGGTTGGGGATGGGTTGCATCGTGCCGCTCGGCGGGGCCGCCGGCGGGGTGGGGGCGGGTTGCGGAGCCGCGCGGCTTCTGGCGGCGCGGGGCGGCTTCTTGCGCTCGACGGGCAGGGGCGGAGCCGAGGGCAGGGGCGCGTTCTCGAAGCCCGAGGCCGGGGCGTCGTAGCGTAGGCCCGCTTGGGTGGTGGAGCGCGCCGAGCCGATCGGGGCGAGGCGCGGGGTGATCAGGAACATCCGCTCGATCCGGCCGCTGCTGCGCGACTGAACCTTGAACAGGGCGCCCAGGCCCGGAATGCTGCCCAGCACGGGAACCCGGGTGGTGCCGGTGGTGTCGGACTGCACGGTCATGCCGCCCAGCAGCAGGCTTTGCCCCTCGACGATCATGGCCTGGGTGTTGAGCGCCGAGCGGCGGACCACGGGGATGTTGTCGACGGTGGCGTTGGTCAGCGCGCCGTCCTCGATGCTGACCAGCATGCGGATGCGGGTCTGGTTGTTGTCGCGCGTGACGTGGGGGGTGACGCGCAAGGTGGTGCCGCTGCTGACGTTGAACAGGTCGACGTCGCGCTCGCCGGCCAGGCGGACGTAGAAGTCGCGGGTGTTCTCGAACACCGCCTCGACGTTGGACAGGGTGACGATCTGCGGTCGCGAGACCACGCGGGCCACGCCCTCGGTCTCCAGGGCGTTGAGCCGGGCCGAGAAATAGTCGCCGTCGCCGATGATCGTCGAGGCCACCAGGCCGGCGACCGATTTGGGCGAGGTGTTGCCACGGACCAGGTTGCTGTCTTCCAGGCCGGGCGGCGCGTTGGGGCCGCGGCCGAACTGGATGCCGCCGTTGCCGTCGTCGAACCGCCAGTTGATCCCAAGGTCGCGGGCCTTGGTGGTGTCGATGTCGATGATCGCCGCCTCGATCTCCAGCAGCTGGGGCTCGACGTCGAGGGCGCGGACCAACTCTTCGTAGGCCGACATCCGCTCGGCCACGTCGCGGACGATGACGGCGTTCAGGCGTGAGTCCGCCTGGATGCGGATCGGGTTCTGCGGCGAGTAGACGCCGGTCTGCTCGCTGGCCAGCGGCAGGCCCAGCGTGCCCTGGTCGTTGGCGTAGCCGGGCCCGGAGGGGTTGGGCGTGCCCAGCGTCGCCAGGCCCTGGCCGCGCAGGCCTTGGACGGCGGCCGGGATCAGGCTTTCGCTGCGGGCGCTGGAGCCGGCGCGCTCGTTGGGGTCGGAATTGACCAGCGAGCGCACGATCGAGGCGACGCCGGGAATGGTCACCTGCTTGGAGCCGACGGTCAGGTTCACGTCGTCGGCCCAGCCGTAGCGCAGGTAGAACACCCGGTACTGCAGGGTGGGCGAGGCGGCCTCGGCCTGGGCTCCGCCGCGCGCCAGTTCGTCGACCTGCTGCAGGAAGCGCGGCGCGCCCGAGGCCAGCAGCATGTCGCCGGTGGCGCGCAGGGTGTTGCGGTTGTCCATCAGGCCCAGTTGCCGGGCCGCGCGGTCGACGCGCCGCGAGGCCGAGGCCGAGATCGGGAAGCTGCGGCTCGACAGCTGCGAGGCGGTGTAAACATAGGCCGCGCCGCCGTCGTAGTAGGTGACCAGGTCGAAGGCCTTGGAGACGTCGGCGTCGATCTTGGCGGCCGGGCCGCGGAAGACGCCGTTGATCGTGCCGGCCACCGAGGACGAGATCACCACCGGCACGCCGATCTGGCTGTAGAAGTTCTGCAGGAACTGGCTGATCGGCTGCTCGCGCGCCGTCAGGTCCACCGTGCGCGAGCCCAGGGGGACGTCGCCGGCGACGGCGACGGGAGGCGGGATCAGCAGGGCGGCGCCGAGGCCGGCCGCGAGGAAGGTCTTGTTCCAAGAGCGACGGGGTGCGGTTACGTGGTCCGGTCGTAGGTGCATTCCGTCTCCAGGGTCAGGCCGCCGCGGGCGCGCTTTGGGGTGGTTCGGGATCGTTCGGCACGACGGTCAGCGGATCGCGCGGGAAGGCGACGCGGCCGACGATGTCGAGCTTCAGGGTGGGCAGCAGTTCGTGGAACGACAGCACGCCCAGATCGAAACGGGCGGGCTCGATCAGCTTGCGCACATGCCGGCGCAGGTCGATGGCGGCCAGCAGGACGGGCGCGCCGGTGTCGTCCACCTTGGCCAGGATGGCGTCGGTGACCCGGCGCGACATCTCCGGATCCAGCGCCAGCTGCTGGGCGCCGCCACCGGTGCGGATGGCTTCGCGCAGGTGCTGCTCCAGCGGCGGCTCCAGCACGATGGCCTTGAGATCCTCATTGGGGGCGTAGCGGTGGCTGATCTGGCGGCGCAGGGCGACCCGCGCGAACTCGGTCAGGGCGAAGGGGTCCTTTTCGCGCTGGCCGGCGTCGGCCAGGGATTCCAGGATGTCGCGCAGGTTCCGCAGCGGGACCTCCTCCTCGGCCAGACGGCGCATGACCTCGGCGATGCGGGCCAGGGGCAGGGCGCGGGCGGCTTCCTTGACCACCTCGGGATAGTCGGCCCCGGCGCGGTTCAGCAGGGTGCTGGCTTCCTGGATGCCGACGAACAGGCCGGTGTTGCGGCGCAAGGCCTGGCGCACGGCCTCCTGCAGGGCGGCTAGGTCCGCCGGGTCGGCCAGTTCGCCCGCGCCGATCGGGGCCTCGAAGGCCAGCAGTCGCCAGCGGGCCGGGCCGGCCGCCTCGCCGTAGTGGAACGAGGCGCGGGGCAGGGCGACGCCCAGCCGGACCTCGAAGCCCTCGAGCACCTCTTCCAGCGCGCGGGCCAGGACCGCGCTCTCGTGCCGGCGGACGCCGTCGCCGTCCAGCTCCAGCAGCAGCGGCACGATCGGCTGGGCGTCGGGGGTGCGGGTCTGGGCGGCCACGGGAGGGGCCTTGGTCTCGTCGGCCAGCACGCGTCCCGGGAGGAACCGCTTGGTCAGCTTGGACCGCAGGTCGACGTCCAGCAGGGCGCCGGTGACCAGGGCCACGCCGCCCAGCAGCAGGAACACCGGGGCCGGGAAGCCGGGCACCAGGGCCAGCAGCCAGCAGATGCCGCCCGCCACCAGGAACACGCGCGGCTGGGCGGAGAACTGCCGACGCACCGCGTCGCCCAGGTGGCTCTCGCTGTCCTCGTCGGTGGTGCGGGTGACGATCAGGCCGGCGGCCATGGCCCCCAGCAGGGCCGGGATCTGGGTGACCATGCCGTCGCCGATGGTCAGGATCGAGTACTTGTGGATCGCCGCGCCGAACTCCAGGCCCTGCTGGATCATGCCGATGGCCAGGCCGCCCAGCAGGTTGATCACCACGATGATAATGCTGGCGATGGCGTCGCCTTTGACGAACTTCATCGCGCCATCGAGGCTGCCGTGGAGCTTGCTCTCCATCTCCAGCACGCGCCGGCGGCGCTTGGCCTCGTCCTTGTCGATCATGCCCGAGCGCAGGTCGCTGTCGATCGACAGCTGCTTGCCCGGCATGGCGTCCAGGCTGAAGCGGGCGGCCACTTCGGCGACGCGCTCGGCGCCCTTGGCGATGACGATGAACTGCACGACGGTGATGATCAGGAACACCACCAGCCCGACCACCAGATTGCCTCCGGCCACCAGGGTGCCGAAGGTGTCGATGATGTGCCCGGCGTGGCCCTCGATCAGGATCATCCGGGTCGTGGCGATCGACAAGGCCAACCGGTAGAGGGTGGTGATCAGCAGCAGGCTGGGAAAGACCGAGAACTCGACGATGGTCGAGATGTAGATCGCCACCAGCAGCAGCATCACGCCGAAGCAGATGTTGACCGCCACCAGGGTGTCCAGCGCCAGGGCGGGCAGGGGCAGGATCATCAGGCCGACGATGGCCACCACCCCGGCCACCAGGAACAGGTCGCTGAACCGCGCGACCAGGCCTTGATTGGGACGGCGCTGAAGGCGCTTGAGATAGGATTCGACGCTCATCGTTTCCGTCCCTCCGTTCCCGCTACTGGGCGCCGCGCGCCGAAACGAAGGTGCGGTACTGCCCCATGACGCTGGTCACGTAGCCCTGGGTCTCGGCATAGGGCGGGGTCTTGAGGCCATACTTGATCACCGCGCCTTCGCCGGCGTTGTAGGCGGCCAGCACCAGTTCCAGGTTGTTGCCGAAGCGATGCTGCAGGTTCTTCAGATAGGCCGCGCCGGTGCGGATGTTGATCATCGGGTCGCTGAGCTCGACCAGCGGCTCACGAACGCCGAAGCGCTTGGCGGTGGCGGGCATGATCTGCATCAGGCCGCGGGCGCCCTTGGGCGAGACGGCGGCGGCGTTGCCCCGGGATTCCACGTGCATGACGGCGCGCAGGAAATCAGGATCGATGTCGTAGTCGCGGGCGACCGCGGCGGTCTGGCTCGCGTAGAGCGCGGTTCCGGTCAAACCCCGAGACGCCACCACGATCGGGGTCGCGGTCATTCGCCCCGCAGAGATCACGGCGGTGGCCGTGACGGGCGCATCATAGAGCCTGAGCTGCTCGGATGCCGCCGTTGGTTGAGTTTCAGCCTTGCAATCGGCGAGCGCCAAGGAAAACTTCTCGTTGAGCGCTTGGGTCGAACTGAATTTCAACCCGTCGTCCGTCTCGCATTCATAAGCAAGTGCTGGACATGATGCGAGTAATATTAAACAGGCGATAGGAGGCGCTACGCAGAACTTACGCATACATTAGTCCCTTTATGTAGCGCCCCGTCTGTGTTCCCAACGATTGAAAGGTTAACTTTCGTCTATCTAGCCTGTCAACTGCGCAATCGTGACAATTTTTAGGTACAGTATACTGATATTATGGCGGGATAATCCAAGCTTAAGCTTTCGCTATTCTATGGTTGAGCTTGTCATCTTTCCGCCCCAATTGGATACCAACTCGCTATTTTCGTAGGCCGATCAACGGTCAAGGACCCACGTTCTTCGCGGACGCACGCTATGGCTGAGAAGAACGATGGTGGTGACAAAACCGAAAAGCCGACACCCAAGCGCCTCTCCGACGCCCGCAAGAAGGGCGACGTCCCCAAGAGCAAGGACGTCACTTCGACGGCGGTTCTGGGGGGCTGGCTGCTGCTGGGGCTGATGGTGACCGGCTTCGCGTTCGACCGACTCGGCGGGCTATTCGACGAAATCTTCGCCGTCATGGATCGGCCGTTCGCCGAGGCCTGGCCGATCGCCGGCGCGGCGGCGGGGAAGGCGTTCGTGTCGATCACCGCGATGCTGCTGCTGCCGATCGCGATCTTCGGGATGCTGGTCGAATTCGCCCAGGTCGGGCCCGTCTTCACGCTCGAGAAGATGAGCCCGAAGATGTCGCACATGAACCCCGGCGAGGGGCTCAAGCGGATGTTCAACACCGACAACCTGTTCGAGGTGGTCAAGTCGCTGGCCAAGACCCTGCTGTTGGTGGTGCTGACCTGGATCGTGGCCGTGGCGGCCTTCGACAAGCTGATGGCCGTGCCGACAGGCGAGGCCGACGGCGCCCTGGCGGCTTACGGCGGGATCACGTTCCAGCTGCTGGCCGGCACGGTGGGGGTGTTCCTGTTCGTGTCGATGCTGGACTTCGCCTACCAGAAGTTCTCGTTCACCAAGAAGATGCGGATGAGCCGGCGCGATATCCGGCAGGAGATGAAGGACTCCGAGGGCGACCCTCACGTGAAGGCCCATCGCCGCCAATTGCACCAGGAATGGGCGCAGCAGAACGCGGTGCAGGCGGCGCGGGACGCCTCGGTGCTGGTGGTCAACCCCACCCACATCGCCTGCGCCCTGGCCTATGACCCGGCCGAGCACGCCGTGCCGGTGCTGCTGGGCAAGGGGGAGGGGCTGATCGCCCAGGCCATGCGCGAGGCGGCCGAGGCCGGCGGCGTGCCGATCATCCGCAATGTCGAGTTGGCCCGGGCGCTGCGCGACAAGGTCGCCGTCGACGACATCATCCCGCAGGACCTGTTCGCGGCCGTGGCCGAGGTGATCCTCTGGGCGCGAAGGCTGCGCGAGGAGCCGGCGGCTGAACCTTCGCCCGGCGATGACCGTTCAGCCTCCGAAGGGGTCGTCTCCGGCCCGACGTTCCCACCGCCGCCCGAAGGCGGTTATCGTCCTGACCAGGAGCCCTCGTGAACGTCGCCAGCGCGCTGCTCGAACTGCTGACCGTCGCCTTCGCCCTGGCCATCGTGCTGGGCCTGGCGTTTTTCTCGCTCAAGCTTCTGAAGCGCTTCCAGACCGGCGCGCCCAGCGACGACCAGATCCGCTACCTGCGCGCCTTGCCGGTGGGCCAACGCGAGCGCCTGACCCTGGTGGCCTATCGCGACGAGGTGTTCCTGCTGGGCGTCACCGCCGGGCAGATCACCGTCCTGGATCGCCGGGCCCGCACCGCCGAGGAACTGGCGGCCGAAGCCGTCGCCGCGGAGCGGGCCAGGAGCCGCGCCGCTCAGCCGTCCATGGCCGTACGACAATTGATAGGGAAAACCCTAGCTAGGGAACGCCCCAACTTCTGAGCGCTGAAACAAGATGGTTCTCTGACCCTGCCGGGCGACGGAGCGACGCTCCTTCCGCCCTCCGAGCAAACCGGATCAAAGGAGTGTCGACATGTCTTTCTTGGGAATTGGCGGCGGCGGTAACCTCTTCGGCAGCATCGCCAACATCGCTCTGCAAGGCGCGCTGGGCGTCATGACCGGCGGCGCCTCGCTGATGGTCACCACGGCTCTGAAGACCGTCATGACCGCCATCGGCGACCAGGTGCTGCAGCAGATCGGCCAGAAGCTGGGTCTGCCGCAGGGCGCGATCGACCTGGCCCAGGCCGCCTTCCACACCGCCGCCGGCGATCCGGGCGGCGCGGTCCAGAACATCAGCGAAGCCGCCCAGGGCCTGGGTTCGGCCGCGGGTCTGAACCAGTTCGAAACCGGCGAAATCGAGCGCCAGGCCTTCGACGGCGCCGCGTTCCTCCGCGACCAGACCCTGGACCAGCTGCAAGGCGGCACGGACGCCGACGGCAAGCCGCGCGGCAAGAGCGCCCTGGCGGCGGCGAGCGGCGAAAGCTTCCTGGTCAAGCTCGCCATCGCGCTGGGCACGGTCGTCGACTCCAAGATGGACAAGATGGTCGCCAAGGCCGGCGAGATCGACAAGGCCGGCAGCGGCGGCAAGTCTCAGACCGCCAAGCTGACCGCCGAACTCTCGGCTCTGGGCCAGGAGGTCAACATGATCTCCACCGCCCTGAACAACGCGATCAAGTCCCTGGGCGAATCGGCCTCCACCCTGGCCCGTAAGTCCTAGAACCTACCGCGCCTCGAGCGCCAGGGCGGCGGAGGAAACTCCGCCGCCCCAGTGCGTTCAAGGCTTAGGACCAACGTACGAGGAGACCCGCATGCGTT
The DNA here is from genome assembly GCF_056406095.1 of Caulobacter sp. P1_D6. NCBI lineage: Bacteria > Pseudomonadati > Pseudomonadota > Alphaproteobacteria > Caulobacterales > Caulobacteraceae > Caulobacter > Caulobacter sp. P1_D6. The sequence goes on from NZ_JBFUAW010000018.1 coordinate 27,147, forward strand.
TGAAGTTCAAGGTCGCCCTGGCGCTCGCGACGGGTCTAGCCCTGACATCGCCCGTGCTCGCGCAGGACTTTCCGGCGCCCTTCGCGGGTCTCATGCAGTCCGAAACCAATCGGATGCTGATGGACAATCTCCGCAACCGTAATCTGGGCCTGCTCGACTCTCCACGCGCGGGAGGGCTCTCCGCCCCGCAAGCGGGGGCCCAGCCCAATCGTTTCGCGGCCACGCCTGGAACGGCCTCCGTCACGACCCGCTATCGCGCATCGCCGCAGGTCAGCGCCCGGGTCCGCAAGCAATTTTCCGACTACATGGCCAAGCAGGCGGGCGCCGAGGGCGGCCAGAAGATCGCCGCCGCCATGGAGCGCACCGATCCGGTCCAGAACTGGGCGCGGCTGGTCAACAGCGACGGTCTTCGCCCCGGCGACACCGCCGACGCCCTGGCCGGCTATTGGGTGCTCAACTGGATGATCGCCAATCGCGGCGACAACACCCGCCTCCAGACCCTCGCCGTGCGCGAACAGGTCCGGCCGATCATCGCCAGCAATCCGGGTTACGCGCGGCTCAACGAGGCTCAGCGCCAGGAATTCGCCGAGGTGCTGATGCTGAACTTCCTGGTCCAGCACGCGGCCTACACGGACGCCCTGCAGCGACACGACGACTCGACCGCGCGTCGCCTGGGCGACTCGGCCGTGGCGCGCTTCCGCAACGAGATGGGCATCGACCTGCGGCAGATCACGCTGACCGAGAACGGGTTCGTGCGGCGACGCTGAGGTTCCGCAAGGAGGAGAAGATGCGCATAGACACCCGTGTCGCCGAGGCGGCCGATCCGACACCTCCTCGCGTCGATGACGCGACGCTGGCGGTGGAGACGTTCCGCAACTCCGGCCGCCTCGACACCGAGCTTCTTCGGCTGGCGCCGCGTGGTGACCTCGCCCGGGCCCTGGCTTCCCCGCCGCCGGCCGAGCGCGGCGCGCTTGAAGGCGCGCTCGGGGAAGCCGGCTTGGGCGGGCTGGTCGACGGCGTGCTGGGCGCGGCTGTCGATGTCGCCGACGTCGCGGCCGATCCGCTGGTCGAAACGCCTTCCGAACAGAGCGCCGAGGCGATGCAGGGCGACGTGCAGGCCCGCTGGCTGTCGGACCTGCGCGGCCAAGCGGAGCTGGACGCGGCCCTCTCGCCCTTTGCCAAGCTCGACCGTCCCGTGGCCGGCCTGGCCGCCGCGACAAGCGTCCGCGCGATCGCCGATCTGGACTCATGAAGGCTCTTGCCAGGCTCGCGCTGATCGTCGCGGCGATGCTGAGCAGCGCGGCGGGCGGCCAAGCCCTGGCCCAGGATTTCTCCGGCATCGCAGGCCAGTACATGGACTTCGGGGCGTCGGCGATGGCGGTCGGCCAGCTGAATAACGTGCTGGGCTCGACGGTCCAGGGCGGCGGGAACGGCAATCGGCGAGCCGGCGGCGGCACGGTGGCGTCGGGTTCGCGGCAGACCGTAGACACCCGCTATCGCGCCTCGCCCGTCGTCTCGACCCGCGTGCGAGGGCAGTTCGCCGATTTCGTGGCCAAGGCCGACCCGGTCAACGCCGACCGCCTACGCCAGACCGTCCAGCAGAAGGACTTGTTGGGCCTCTGGGAAAAGCACGTGTCCGTCGACGGTCTGCGTCGCGGAGACGTGGCGGACGCCATGACCGCCTATTGGGTTCAGAATTGGCAGATCGCCAACAACGTACCGTTCGCGAATCGCGGCCAGGTGCAGGCCGTGCGGGGGCAGATCTTCCGGATCCTCGGCGCCGATCCGGCCTTCGCGCGTCTCGATGACGCCGGCAAACAGGAGGCGGCCGAGGTGTTCATGCTCAACTTCGTGGCCCAGGGTTCGGCGGTTTCGGACGCCACGACCAGGGCGGACAAGGGTTTGAGCAATCGGTTGTCCGAGGCCGCGGTCGCGCGTTTCCGCAACGCGCTGCACGTCGATCCGCGGCAATTGAAGCTGACCCAGGCCGGCTTCGCGCGCTGAGGCGCATGGCGCGTCGGGACCCCAGGCCTAGGTCGCGCCGCGCAGGTCCTGGGTCGCGCCGTCGATGATCCGGACGAACTGCTCCACCGCGTCGGCGCGGGCCGCGCCGGGGGCGGGTTCGCGCTGCAGGCCGGCGGCGATGGCGCGGATCAGCGGCTCGACCAGGGCGCCCGGCGTCATGTGCGGCTTGGTCGTCGCCTGGGCCCGCAGTTCGCGAGCGAAGTCGGTCAGCACCCGCTCGATCCGGCCCACGTCGACCGGCGACGTGGCCGACAACCGGCCGGCGACGGTCTGACCGCTCTGGGCCGCCAGGGTGCGCAGGTCGCCGCCCACCTGGGCCATGCTGCTCTGGCCATGCTCGGCCCAGGTCTGGGCCAGGGCGCCCGCGCGATCGCCGCCGTGCAGGGGATCGACCAGGGCCGCGCCGGTGATCGTTGCCATGGCCTCCAGCGCCAGCCGCGCCACCCCGGCCCGCGCGGCCGTGGTCGAGGGGGTGGAGGTCGAGAGCTCGGCGCCGGCCGTGCGTTCGATGGGACGGATCATGAGGTCGCCGCCTCCACCTTGGTGACCCGAAGGCCTGGTTTGAGCGCGTCCCAACCGACCACGGCGCCGATGGCCTGGATGCTGTTGCGGCCGTCCGCCAGCTCCTCGTTCTCGCCGTCGAAAGTGAGGATCGCCGTCGAACGCCCGCCTTGCCGCACGGCGAACCGCGCCCAGGGATAGCCCTCGACGATCTCCAGTTGGGCGTCCGGATAGGCGGCGCGGAGATCGGCGACGGTGGCTCCCGGCTGCATGGCGACGGCTCCCTTGGATGCGGCCCGGACGTAACGGCCCGACAGGACGGCGCCGACGCCGCAGCCCTGGAAGTCGGTGCTGACGATCGCGCCCTGAGGGGCGATATCGACCTTCACGCCGGCGGGACGAGCGGCCAGGTCCTGGGCGCTGACCGACAGGTTGGTCCCCTCGAACGGCACGACCTTGGCGTCGATCGTCTGGCCGTTCAGCGGGCCCTCGGCCTCGATCTCGCAATCGGCCGCGGCGGCGGCCCCGTCGGCCGAGCTCGAGCCGCCCTTGAGGCTGACGCGCCAACCCGCGCCGGCGGGCGTCAAGATCAGGGTCGCGCGCCGGTCGCCTTGCATCGCATAGGCGCCGGCGGGTGACGCGGCGGTCGTCTGTTCGCGAGCGGATCCGGCGGCGGCATCAGACGGGGGGGGATCGACGGCCGCCGCCGGGCGCTCGCAACCGGCCGAGACCAGTGCAAGGACGAACAGGGAGAACAGGCGAGGGGGCATCACGCCAGAACGCGAGGCGGGCCCGAGGGTTCTCATGCGGCGCTCATCGGTCGAGCATGGCCAGGGCGTCGCGCCGCTCGTCGGCGAACCGGGCGGCGACCGAGGCCTGGACCTGGGCCGAGGCGCTGGTGAAATAGGCCAGGGCGCCGCTGGCGTCGCGCTTGCCGCGTTCGTCGTAGATCGCGTTGATCAGGGCGCGGTCATAGGCCTGGCCGTCGGACGGCTTGACCCCTTGCGCCTCGACCCTGGCCATCGCCTTGACGATGGCGTTGGTCTCCGGGCCGTGCTGCACCGAGGTCGACCAGGCGACGTCCTTCAGGGCGTTCGAACGCGTCGAGAGGTCCAGACCGGCGGCCGCCTGCACATGCGCGACCTGCACGTCGTAGTGGGTGCGCTGGATGTAGGCGTGCTGGGCGGCCTCGAACCTTTCCGGTTCGCGCGCCGCGATCGCCTTCCAGGCCGCGGTGAAGCTGGCCGAACCCGGGCTGACGCCGCCGAACTCGGCCGCCCAGGCGCGACCCTCGTTGGCCAGGAACTGCTGCGGGCGTCCCAGGTTTCCGGCCAGCTGGTAGGTGCCGTACGACACGCCGCCCGGATCGCCGCTGCCCGAGGACACCGTGCCGGGACCCCGTCCTCCGGTCTCGTACCGCTCAGACAAAGCGCCCAGAGCGGTGTCGCCGCCGCCGGGCGTCGGTTGGGCGGTTCCGCCGGGCGGACCGTGACGATCGACGTCGACCAGCACGTAGTTGAAGGTCTTCTGGTCGCCCAGGCCGTTCCAGAACGCCTGGAAGTCGCCGGGTTTCAGCGTCTGGCAGCCGGCCGAGCCGGTATTGGTGTTGCCGCCGGCGTGGAACAGGAACGAATTGTCGGTGCTCTGGCCCTTGCCCCGAGGATCGTTGGCGTCGATGCGGCCGTCGTGATTGGTGTCGCGCTCGACGCCCAGGGGGCCGGTCGGCCGCAGCACGTCGCCCAGATTGCCGCTGTGGCTCTTCTGGAAGCTGATCGTGCCCTCGGCCATGCGGCCCAGCTCCAACCGGCCGTCGCCGTTGAAGTCCGAACCGTAGCGGCCGTCGTACTGGCTGGACGGTTCGGTGTTGGCCGAGAACTCCTTCACGGTCCCGCCCGCGCCGTTGGCTTGCAGCACCACGATCCGGTCGTCATAGGCGCCCTTGCCGCCGTTGGCGTTGACGGCGGTGTCGTCGCGCAGGCCCAGGATCACCTGCCGCCCCGCGGCCAGGTCGGCCTTGGCCTCGGCGCTGCCGTAGGCGTTCACATAGCCCGCGTAGAGCTCGTACTTCTGGCTGGCGCTGAGGCCCGCCGTCGAGGGCAGGACGCCGGTGGTCTGGCCGGTGGTCTGGGTCTGGACCGACGTGGAAGGAAGGGGCGTCGAGGGGGACGGCGTCGCGCCGGCGCCCGGGACGAGCAGTTCCTGGCCCACATGGATCAGGTTCGGATTGGCCAGGTGGTTGGCCTGGGCGATCGCCTGCCAGGAGACACCGAACTTCTCGCCGATCTTCGACAGGTTGTCGCCGTCGGCCACCCGATAGGATCGTGCTTCGCCGGCGCCCGGCGGCAGGGCGATCGTCTGTCCCGGCCGGATCAGGTTGGGATTGACGATCTGGGGGTTGGCGCGGAGCAGCGCGTCCAGCGACACACCGCGTTCGGCCGCGATGCCCGACAGCGTCTCGCCCGGCTTGACCAGATGTTCGTCGGGCGAGGACCCGGACGGCCCGCCGCTGCTGACGGAAGTCTGGGTGTTCAGGGACACGCTGGTCATCGGGACGCTCCTCGCACGGACAACTGTCCTGGACGCTACGCCCCGCGATCGCCCCGCATAACTAGGGAAGACCCTAGCTAGGGAAGCTCCCAGCTAGCTGCCGTTCCCCCGCGAGATCATCGTCGACCGTGAACATCGGCGAAATGGAGCCACGCCATGGCTGGTCTCAATGTCGCGGCTTCGGCCGAAGCCTCCACGCGGTTCGCGTCCGCGCAGGTCGGGGTATCGGCCCAGGCTTCCGGGCTGCTGGCCAGCAGCCGCACCGGCGGCCAGCTCAACACCAGCGCGCTAGCCGAACAGTTGGCGGAGGTGGCCAAGTCCGACCCCGCAAAGGCCCAGGCTTTACGCGATGAGATCAACGCGGGCCTGTCGCCCGCCGACCAGAAGCGGCTGGCCGACGACACCGAGGCCGCGACCTCCGCCCAGCGCACCGAACTGATCCTGGACCTGGGTCAGATGGCGCTGGACGTGGCCGGCCTGATCGACCCGACCCCGATCTCGGACGGCGCCAACGGGATCATCTCGCTGTTCCGCGGCGACTTCCTGGGCGCGGGCCTGTCGGCGGTCAGCATGATCCCGTACATCGGCGACGCGGCCAAGCTGGGCAAGTTGGGGCATTGGGCCGAGACGGCCGCCAAGGCCGCGGACCTGGCCAAGGTCGACGGCGCCTTCGCCCAGGCCGCCCGTCCGGCGCTGGAAAAGCTGAAGGGGGCCATCGACGCCCTGCCGCTGGACAAGCTGCCGACCAGCGCCCGCGAGACCTTGGAGGGGGCCAGCCGCAAGCTGGACGAGGCGCTGTCGGTGCGGCCGCGCGTCGAACTGGAGCAGGGCGCCAAGGGCGGCTGGAACGCCCAGCTGAACGGGCCGCTGCAGCCCAACACCGAGTACGTGGTCAGCGGCCGCTACACCTACTACACCGACGCCAAGGGCCGGGTGGAGCAGGTGACCGGCACGCTGGATCTCAAGCATGCCGACCGCAACGGCTACCAGCAGGGCAAGGCCGGTCGGGAGGGCGGGATCAAGGACGGCCAGGCCGGAGACGAGGGCGGCCACCTGATCGCGGCGATCTTCAACGGCCCCGGCGAGCAGATCAACTACCACGCCATGGACGGCGCGCTGAACCAGCGCGGCTGGAAGGCGATGGAGACCGAATGGTCGGGCGCGCTGAAGGAGGGCAAGACCGTCGACGTCGAGATCAAGGCGGTGTTCGACGGCGACTCCAAACGCCCTGAAGCGTTCAGGGTGGAGTACGTGATTGACGGCAAGCCCTCGACCCGCACCTTCTTCAACGACTAGAATCCGCAATGCGCAGCACGGACGGAAGCGTCATGGCCGATCTCGACACCCCCGAAGGCATCTATCGCCACGTCGGCCAGGCCCTGGCCGACAGCGTCGCCGAGCCCTGGTCGGAAATCCGTCTGCGGATCGACGTGATCGACGGCTCGGTCGGCCTGACCGGCGACTACACGCGGGCCGCCTCCGGCGAGACGGCCGATCTGGACGTCCGCAAGCTGGATTATTCGGTCTCGAAAGCGGTGCGCAACCTGCACCGCCTGACCGCCTCCAGCGCCCACGAGCCTTGGTCCAAGGCGGTGTTCGCCGTGAAGGCCGACGGCGCCTTCGACCTCAAATACGACTACGCCCCGGCCTGAGGCCGTGGCGTTCGAGGTCAGGAGTCGGGATCGAAGTTGAAATAGATCGGGTTCGACAATCCGACCATGTTTCCACTCGGGGCCATCGAGCCCGGGACCTCGGTGGAGGCTCTTTCGCTCGGCGAACGCTTCCCGCCGAAACCCGCACCTATCATCGGCTGGGGCGGCCGTTCTTTATCGACAAGGTGCCGAACAACTTCTGGCATATCGGCTGATCCACCTGATCTCGCCGCGCGCGACGATCATCGATGTACGGCGCGAGCCCATGACCCGTTGCTTTGGTGTGACGGACTGAGCTGCTGTTGATCCCAACGTCCGCGAGCGGGTGTAGGAATATTTTCCTATGCGTGGCGGCCAGCATGGTCGCAAACCGGGTCGATCCATCTCAGGTGAAGGAATATATTCCTATATGTGTGGTGGGGCACAATTGGCCGTTTTTCATGCCTCCGAAGCCTATCCGAAAATTGACCTCAGCTCGCAACTGACTGGAAACTCGCGGGAGCTGGCTTCAAAAATCCGCTGCAAACTATTGCGCTGCGCCTTCCGACGCCGACAGGATCGCGGGATCCAGTGTCAAAAACTGCGACTGCCAACACTGAAGTTGTCGCTGACTTCAATAAGATCGACTCTAATTCGTAGGATTATTTTCCTACCGAACTTTGGCCATTGCGTGATTGGGGCCTTGAGTGATGCGGTTCTGAATGTCCGGTTTCTGGAGCGATCCCAATGTCGGCTCTTGGCGCGGGTTCGCCGAAAGGATGTGAGCGCTGGCGAAGGTCCCGTTCGAGAGAGGCGGGCCGGTCTGCTTCAGAGGCAACGGGTCATGAAGACGCTGTTCGGGTCAGGTTTGTAGGGTCCAAAGGGCGCGCAATCCGAAAAGCCATTGCGGGCATAGAGGGCCCGGGCGGCGACGAAGAAGTCGCTGGCCCCGGTCTCCAGGCTCAGACGTGAGAGGCCCAGCGCGGCCGCGTGGCCCAGAATATGGTCCAGGATGGCCTGGCCGACCCGGCGACGCCGGAAGGCGGCGGCGGTGTGCATCGACTTGATCTCGCCGTGTCCCTCATCCAATCGCTTGACCGCGCCCACGCCGGCTAGGTCCTCGCCGTCCCAGGCGGCGAAGAAGTCGAGATCGGCCTCCCGCATGGCGTCCAGCGGCATGACGTGGCAGCTCTCCTCCGGAGCGGTCGAGCGCATGGCGGCGAAGTGGCCGGCTAATAGGGCGGCGACCCTGGCGTCGTCGAAGTCGCCGGGAACGATGCGGAACGCGGTCATGGTCAGGTCGTCATGCTGTTGATGATCGGATGGTGGGTGGGAATGTCCAGGAATTCCCGATCCGGTTGCAGGTCGTCTTGCTGGACATATGCGAGAGTCTGCTGGTGGCGCCAGCCAGAACCTTCCGCCCGTGCAGAGGGCTCAACATAGCTGTGCGACGGCTGACGTGCCGACGCTAAACCGCCTCGCTCGGCGCCCCATCAGATCTCATCGGGTCTTGTTGACGTGACAGGGACTTTGGCAAAAGCGTCACGAATCGTCGATGGCGAATTTGATTATCGATACATGCTTCTCCAGAAGCGCGGTGGGTAATGCTTGCTGCAGGCGGCGTCACGCCAATGCGCCTGTGTCTGCTCATTCCGATTTATGGTCTTGCGTTTCAATTTTCCAATTATAGTATCAATACAAGAGCAAGTGGTCGGCGGTTTGCGCGCGGGTCGGGAGGGATGAGTGGCCAGCGGCGTGAGCCTAAAGCCTTGCGGCGTGAGCAAGGGGCGCCGTTGGGCGGCTCGGCCGGGCGCGGGCGCGGCCGGCGATGTGAGCGCTTCCTCCTCGGGGCCCTTCGCCAAGGTCTACTACGCCACCCATCCGGACATGATGGACGGCGCGGCCTCGCAAGACCTGCGCGACCGTTACCTCGTCGATCGTTTGTTCGCGCCCGACACGCTGACCCTCAACTACCTGCACCAGGAACGGCTGGTGATCGGCGGGGCGGCGCCGCTCCTCCAAGAGCTCGTCCTGCCGGTTCAAACCGAGCCGACTTCCCAAAGCGGAGCGCCCTTTCTGGCGTCACGGGAAATGGGGGTCGTCAATGTCGGCGAGGGCCCCGGGCGTGTCACGGTGGATGGGGCGGTCCATCAGCTCGACCCGCTGGACGCGCTCTATATTGGCCGAGGCGCGGCGGACGTGCGTTTCGCAAGCCGTGACTCGGCCGCCCCGGCACGGTTCTATCTGGCTTCGACGCCCGCCCACGCGGCCTACGAGACCCGCGCGCTGTCGACCCGCGCGGCCATTCCGCTGGAACGCGGCGCGCCGGAGACCTCCAATCATCGCATCATCTATCAACTGGTCGTGCCGGGCGTCTGCGCCTCGGCCCAACTCCTTCTGGGCCTGACCATCCTCAAGCCCGGCAGCGTGTGGAACACCATGCCGCCCCACCTGCATGACCGGCGTTCCGAGGCCTATTTCTATTTTCAGCTGAGCCCCGAGGATCGCGTCTTCCACTTCATGGGCGCGCCGGACGAGACGCGTCACCTTGTGGTGGCCAACGAGCAGGCGGTGATCTGCCCGCCTTGGTCGGTGCACTGCGGGGCGGCCACCTCCAACTACGCCTTTATCTGGGCGATGGGGGGCGAGAACCTCGACTATCACGACATGGATGTCCTCGACATCTGTCAGCTTCGATAGGGGGCGCGATGAAGCGCGCGCCCCGCCACTCATTCCCAAGGAAAAGTTCCTCCATGACGTCCCTGGCTCACACCGCGCTCGCCTTGGCGATCTTGACCGCGTCCCTGGCGCCCTCTGCGACGCTGGCCGCGACCGCCGCTGCGTCCCAGGCGGCCAGCCGCATCCCGTATGCGCGGACCGAGGTGATGGGTCTGGCCGTGAAGGTCGCCGACTATCAACTGGCGACCATGGCCGCCGGATACATTCCGCCCAACACCTCGCGCGACACCGCCGATCCGAAGGGCTGGGTGCAGGGCGCGCTGTTCGTGGGTCTGACCGACCTGGCCGATCGCTCGTCGAATCCGGCCTACCGGCAAGCCATCCTCGCCAGGGGGCTGGCCAACCAGTGGGAACTGGGCAAACGCTTCTATCACGCCGACGATCACGTGATCGGCCAAGCCTATCTTTGGGCGGCGCAGAACGGCGCAGGCGCCGAGGCGATCGCGCCTCTGCGCCAGCGGTTCGACGCCATCCTGACCTATCCGCCCAAGGTGGGATTGGAGCACGCTGAATACACCGATCCGCGCGGCGTGGACTGCGACCAGCGCTGGTGCTGGAGCGATGCGCTGTTCATGGCGCCGGCCACCTGGCTCGAGCTGTCGAAAGTCAGCGGCGATCCGCGCTACGCCGCCTACGCCAAGTCGGAGTTCGCCGCGGTCACCGCCTTTCTCTATGACCGCGACGAACATCTCTACTACCGGGACTCGCGGTTCTTCACCCGGCGGGGTCCCGATGGGGAGAAGGTGTTCTGGAGCCGGGGCGACGGCTGGGTGGTGGCGGGCCTGGCCCGTATGATCCCACTTCTGCCAGCCGGCGATCCTGACCGGGTCAAGATGGAGGCGGTCTTCAAGGAGATGGCCGGCAAGCTGAAGGCGATCCAGAAGCCCGACGGCTACTGGTCGCCGTCCTTGCTCTCGGACCCGGCCAAATCGCCCCCGGAATCCAGCGGCACCGCCTTCTTCACCTATGGCCTGGCCTGGGGGATCAAGTCCGGCCTGCTGGACCGGGCGAGCTTCGAGCCCACGGTGCGCAAGGGCTGGGCGGCCCTGACGCGCGCGGTCCATCCCGACGGCAAGTTCGGCTACGTGCAGCCCGTGTCCGACCGTCCCGAAAGCGTCAGCTATGACGACACCCAGTTCTATGGCGTGGGCGCGTTCCTGCTAGCGGCAACGGCGGTGGCGGACCTGGATTTGGCGCCCGCCAAGGATCCGACCGTTCAGGTCCCGCGGACACAACCCAACACCGGCCATTGAGGGGGCTTCCATGCACAAGCGCGATTTCCTGAAGACGGCCCTGGTGGGGGCTGCGGGGCTGGCGGGTTCCGGCGCGGCGCAGGCCGCGCCCGCCAAGACCCCGTCCAAGACCGATCGGGCCTACATGAGCGGCCTGCTGCAATCGATCGCCGAACCGGTCCTGTCGGCGATGTCGCAGGGGCGACTTAAGGAGGCCTTTCCGCTGGAGCTCAGCCCGACCTGGGACGGGCGCGAAAAGAGCGTGGCCTATCTGGAATGCTTTGGCAGGCTGATCTCGGGACTGTCGCCATGGCTGAGCCTGCCGCAGGACGACACCCCCGAGGGCCGCACGCGCAAACGCCTGACCGAGCAGGCGCTGCAAAGCTATGTCCACGCCGTGGATCCCTCGAGCCCCGACTATCTGACCTGGCGCGGTCACGGTCAGGCCCTGGTCGATTCCGCCTATTTCACCCAGGCTCTGCTGCGCGCGCCCAAGGCGCTGTGGGAGCCCCTGGACGCGACGACCAAGAAACGCATCGTCGAGGAGATCAAGGGGCTGCGGCGGGTCAACCCGCCCTTTATCAACTGGCTGCTGTTCGCGGCGATGAATGAGGCGTTCCTGCTGTCGATCGGCGAGGAGTCCGACCCCATGCGGCTGAACACCGCCGTGCGCAAGATCGACGAGTGGTACATCGGCGACGGCTGGATCCAGGACGGCGCGACTTTCCACTTCGACTATTACAGCTCCTTTGTGATGCACCCGATGATGGTCCAGGTGCTGGAGGTCATGGAGGCCCACAAGGCGCCGTTCTGGAAGGACGACCTGACCAAATGGCGCGAACTGGCCGTCAAGCGCGCCCAGCGCTACAGCGAGCATCTGGAGCGGTTCATCTCTCCGGAAGGAACCTTCCCGCCGTTTGGCCGGTCGCTGACCTATCGCACCGCGGTTTTTCAGCCCTTGGCGCTACTGGCCTGGCGCAAGCAACTGCCGGCCAAGATCTCGGAAGGGCAGGTGCGGTCGGCGCTGTCGGCCGTGCACAAGGCCGTGTTCAGCGAGCCGAGCAATTTCACGCCGGACGGCTTCCTGACCATCGGTTTTGTGGGCCACCATCCGACCTTGGGCGATTGGTATTCAAACAACGGCAGCATGTACATAACCACCGAGAGCTTCCTGGCGCTGGGCCTTGCGCCTGACGACAGCTTCTGGACGGCGCCTGCTGAGCCATGGACTCAAAAGCTCGCCTTCGCCGGCAAGGCGTTCCCGAAGGATTACGCCGTCGATTTCTAGGGCATGGCGAGGGGGTGGGGTTTTCAAAGGGAACGTTGAAGCGTATCAACTACCGGAACGGCGCGTCGCGCCGATGCCGAGAGTTGCCTTAGATGTCTCAGTCCATCGACATCGCCATTGACGACGATGAAGCGGATCAAGCTTCTTCTCCGCGCACCAGCGCCGGAGCGCTGACCCTCTTCAAGGGGTTGGAGGTGCTCAGCCGCGTGGCCAAGGGCGATGCAACCCTTGGCCAGATGGCCAAGGCCCTGAAGCTGAACAAGACCACCGTCCACCGCCTGGCCTCGACCCTGGTGGAGGCTGGCTTTCTGTCCTTCAACGCTCGCGAGGGCTATGCGCTGGGCACCAAGCTGCTGGAGCTCGGCTATGCCGCCTCCCAACAGATCACCCTGACCCGCGTCAGCCGCGAGCATCTGCGCCAGCTGTCGATCGACACCGGCGACACGGTCAACCTGGGCGTCCTGGAACGCGACCAGGTGCACTACATCGACAAGATTCCTGGTTCGCGCCGCATCGAGGTGCGCTGCGTGGTCGGCGAGCGCCAGCCCCTTCGCCACACGGGGCTTGGCAAGGCGCTCCTGCTTGACGAGAGCGAGGAGGTCTGGCGCGAGGTCTTCCTGCGCGAGGCGGCCATCTATCCGCGCTACCGCTACGATCTTCGCCAGTGGCTGGAGGTCATGCGGGCCTATCGCGCCAAGGGTTCGGCCCTGGATCTGGACGAGAACGAAGATCATATCCGCTGCGTGGCCGCCCCGATCCGCGACATGAGCGGCAAGATCGTCGCGGCGGTCTCGGTCTCGTCGATCGCCCAGTACATGGACGACGCGCGAATCGAAACCGTGACCGCCTACGTCAAGGAAGCCACCGCCAAGATCAGCGCGGAGTTCGGCTACCGATAGGGTGGGGCGGGCGCGGTCTGCGACTGCTTGCGTTTCAGTTTTTGACCTTTGTTCGCGGAGCAGTGTTGCGCCAACGCAACGTTCTGCGTGTCCGAACGCGATTTGGCTGAACAATATTACAAATGCCGTTCCCATAGCTGCGCGCTTGTGTCGATATGCGTGACAGAAAATCCAGAGGCGCTCAGCGTCCGGGGTGAGGAAACAAGTTCGCGTACGTCACGCGCCTCCTGACGCCGGCAGACCGCCTTTTGATTGTCGGCCGCCACTTTGCTCCAACGCAAGGCGAGCGGGCGGGTGCTGCGCGGCAAGACCGCAATGGGGAGGAATAACATCGTGAAGAAGAAGCTTCTGCTGACGACGATTTTGACCATGGGAATGGGCGGGGTCACCGCGGCCTGGGCCCAAGAGGCGGCGACGCCAGCTGTCGCCGCCACCGACACCGTCGAAGAGGTCGTGGTGACCGGCTTCCGCTCCTCGCTGGAGAAGGCGCTGACCCTGAAGCGTGACGCGATCGCCGTCCGAGACTCGATCGTCGCCGAAGACATCGGCAAGTTCCCCGAGGCCAACGTCGCCGAAGCCCTGCAGCGCATTCCCGGGATCTACATGACCCGCGATGGCGCCTCCAACGAAGGCCAACGGATCGCCATCCGGGGCCTGGGCCCTGAGTATACGGTGACGACCGTCAATGGCGCTCCGGTCCATACGACCTCCTCGACCAATGTCGGCGGCTCGTCGCGCGACTTCAACTACGACGTCTTCGCCTCCGAGCTGTTCGGCCGCGTGGACTTTTACAAGACGCCCCTGGCTGAACTCGAAGAAGGCGGCGTCGGCGGCGTGGTCGATCTTCAAACGCCAAGGCCGTTCGACGGCGCCGGCGGCCAGGTTCTGCGCTTCAACGCCGTGGCCTCCTACAACACCGCGTCCAAGAAGATGGACCCCAACGTCTTCGGGCTGTTCTCCAAGACCTGGAACAACTGGGGCTTCCTGATCGGTGTCGCCCACTCGACCAGCGTCAACATGAAGTCGGGTTTCGAGGCGACGGGCGGCTACAACAGCAACTATCTGGCTGGCCACCCCGTGCCCGTCGACACCAAGACGCCCCCGACCCTGCGCAATGGTCCCTTCAACATGGCGCTGGACTGGGCCGATCCGCGCGCGGCGGGCATGCTCGGTAACCGAACGGCGATCGACAACGCCTATCTGTCGCGCTTCTACCGCTACTACGGCGCTGAAAACACGCGCGACCGCGATGGCCTGGTGTCTTCGCTGCAGTACAACAACGACAAGCTGGATGTGAGCCTCGACGTCCTGGCGTCGCATCTCCAGGACTCGCGTGACGAATTCACCTTCGGCCTGCCGATCCGCAATTCGGCCACCACCAACATGGCCGCGCGCCCGGGCACCGCGGGTCACAACGGCCTCGTGCCGATCAACGTCAGCATCGTCGACGGCAATCTGCTCCAGGGAACGTTCGGCAACACGTCTTATCTGGGCGAGAGCTACTACTATAACGCCGAGACCAAGTTCGGGTACGCCGGCCTCAACGCCAAGTACCAAGTCAACGATTCCTTGAGACTGACGGGCCAACTGGCGGCATCGGACAGCCGAGCGTTCTACGACAACAAGCGCATCGTCTCGAACATCTACGGCGTGACCTCCACCCTCGACTGGGGGAATGACCGGGTCTATCCGGGGCTCTCGGCGCCGGGCGTCGACTTCACCAACCCGGCCAATTTCGAAGATTTCAGCACGGCCGTGGACTGGAACCGCGAAGTGGACACCGAGCGGGTCGCCAAGCTGGTGGCCGACTGGGACTATGGGCTGGGCGACTGGAAGGGTCACCTGAAGGCTGGCCTGTCATACGTCGATACGACCAAGCAAAAGACCAAGCGTAACGGAACCTCGATCGTTCAGGCTCGCCTGGCCGCGATCGGCGCCGCGGGGCTGCGCGCTTCGATGCTGCATTACGTGCCGCTTGATAACCTCGTCATCGGCGACAATTACCCGCAGCAATGGGCCACTTTCTCGCGTGGCTACGTGATCAACGCCCTTGATCCGGTCGGCGCGGCCATGGCCTCGCCGGTCGATCTCTCCAGCAGCTTTACCGCCGACGAGCAGGTCAGCACCGCCTTTATCCAGTCGGATTTCATCGGGCAGGTTCTTGACCGGGAACTGCGTATCAACGCCGGCGTGCGTTATTCGCAAACCGACATGACCATCGACAACTTCAAGAAGACGGGGACCGGCGGCGCCTATCAGCCCAATACCGAAGAGAGCAGCTACGACAACACCCTGCCTTCTGTCAGCTTTGCCTATGACGTGATCCCGAATGTGGTCTGGCGCGGTTCCTGGGGCAAGACGATCACGCGCGCCTCGTTGTCGCGTATCGCGGCCCAGACGGTCATTCCCAATATCTACAACACCTATGCGACCTCGGGTAATCCTGACCTGAAGCCGGAAATTTCGACGAACTGGGATACGACGGTTGAGTGGTACTTCGGACGCGGCGGCATTCTGAGCGCGGGTTACTTCAAGAAGAAACTGGAAGATACGACGATCGCTCAGCGCTCGGTAGTGCCGTTCTCCAGCCTGGGCCTTCCGGACGAGTCGCTGGCCATCATTTGGCAGACCCAAAATGGGCATGTTGACCCAAACCTCCCCATCGATGTGGACACCTTCATCAATGGAGGCACGGTCAACCTCGACGGTCTGGAGTTCGCCTATCAGCAGTCCTTCGATTTCCTGCCCGCGCCGTGGGACGGTTTTGGCGCGCTCGCCAGCTACACCAAGGTCAATTCGAAGAGCAACGATCTGAAGTATCGTAAGCAGGATGGGTCGATCGACATGGTCAACCGCATCCCGAAATATTCGTACAGCCTGACCGGTTACTACGAGAAGGGCCCGCTGGGCGCGCGACTGACCTACAACTACAAGGCCCGCAACATCATCGACACCAATCCGGATGGTTCGGATCTGGAGCGCTGGCATGCCGGAGCCGGCTACCTTGACGGCAACGTCAGCTACAAGATCAGTGACGCCCTCGAACTGCGTCTCGATGTCCTGAACCTCACCAACACGTTGGGCTTCGACTACTTCGAAGACGTCGCGGGCCGCTACGGCAACGGTAAGAAGACCCGCCTCGATTACGCCAAGTATGACGGCCGAACGATCAAGTTCGGCGTGCGCGGCAAGTTCTAGACCCCGTTAGCGAGACCTTCCCTCTCGCGGATCATGGCTTGTCAGCGTCCCCCGCTGGCAAACCTCACTGGCCGGTGCGGACCAAGGGTCCCCACCGGCCTTTTCTTCTCCAAGGGTAGGGGGCCGACGCCGGCCCCGCCGCCAAGCATGGGCGTTGACGCCGCCCCGCAGCTAATTGTCTGATGAATGAACCGGACTCGATCCGGCGGGAGGGTGCGTATGAAGAAGCTCTTGTTGGCCAGCGTCGCCTGGCTTGGCCTGGCGGGGATCGGCGCGGCCGCCGAGCCGCCGCGCGTGCAGCCGGTGCAGGTGGACGCCTCGCGCCCCGACTGGGAGAACCCGGCGGTCTATGCACGCGGCAAGCTGGCCGCCAACGCCACGCACTTCCCGTTCGAGAGCCGCGAGGCGGCCCTGGCCGGCGACCAGACCCGCTCGGAGCGCTACCAGTCGCTGGACGGTCAATGGTCATTCGCCTTCTCGCCCTCGTCCGACGCCGTGCCCGAGGGCTTCGAGAAGCCGGACTATGACGTCTCGGCCTGGAAGACGATCAAGGTCCCGGCCATGTGGCAGACCGAGGGCTACGACCAGCCGCGCTACAACAACATCACCTATCCGTTCCCCGCCAATCGGCCGCTGATCCCCCACGCCACCAATCCGGTTGGCTCGTATCGGCGGACCTTCGAGATCCCGGCTGGCTGGTCCGGTCAGGACGTGATCCTGCACATCGGCGCGGCCGGCTCGGCCTATCGCGTTTGGGTCAACGGCCAGGAGGCCGGCTATTCCGAGGACTCCAAACTCCCCAGCGAGTTCGACGTCACCAAGCTGCTCACGCCAGGAAAGACCAACATCGTCGCCATCCAGATCCACCGCTGGTCGGACGGATCCTACCTAGAGGACCAGGACTTCTGGCGGGTCTCTGGCATCGAGCGCTCGGTGTATCTGAAGGCGGCCCCCAAGGCCCGCCTGACCGACCTGTTCGTCCATGCCGGTCTCGACAAGGCCTATCGCGACGGCACGCTGTCGATCGACGTGGCGCTCACCAGGCGCGACCAGCCCGTCACCGTGAGGATGACCCTGCTCGACGGAGACAAGGCCGTCCTGACCAAGGCGGCCAAGGTCGCGGCCGGCGCGGCCAGGGCGGAGACGCTGTCGGCGACCGTTCCCGGCGTCCGTCAATGGACCGCCGAGACGCCCAACCTCTACACCCTGCTGGTCGAGGTTCTCGACGCCCAGGGCCAGGTCCTCCAGGCCACGCCCCAGCGCGTCGGCTTCCGCACCGTCGAGATCAAGGATGGCCGGGTGGCGGTCAACGGCCGCCCGATCGTCATCCGCGGCGTCAATCGCCACGAGCACGATCCGGAGACCTTCCACGTGATGTCGGAAGCCTCGATGCGTCGCGACATCGAGTTGATGAAGCGCAACAACATCAACGCCGTGCGCACCTCGCACTATCCCAATGACGAGCGCTGGTACGCCCTGGCCGACGAGTACGGCCTGTATGTGATGGACGAGGCGGACATCGAGAGCCACGCCTACATGGACTACGCCAACAATCACCCCGAATTGAGGCCCAAGCTGCAGATCGGCTTCGATCCGGCCTGGGAAGGCGCCCATGTCAGCCGCGTGCTCAACATGGTCGAGCGCGACAAGAACCACCCCTCGGTGATCTTCTGGTCGCTGGGCAACGAGGCCGGCATCGGACCCAATTTCGAGAAGGCCGCCGCCGAGGCGCGCAAGCGCGATCCGTCACGTCTGATCTCCTACCTGGGCTGGGGCACCTTGGACTGGGAGCACGCGCCCAACGCCTATGTCGACATCTACGCGCCCATGTACGACGACATCGAGAAGATGGTCGATTGGGCGCTGGATCCCACCCGCACCCAGCCGATGATCCAGTGCGAATATTCCCACATGCAGGGCAACTCCGGCGGGAACTTCAAGGAGTACTGGGACACCATCTACAAGTACGACAAGCTGCAGGGCGGCTTCATCTGGGACTGGGTCGATCAGTCGATGTACCGCTACGCCAAGGACGGCCGGCGCTACTGGGGCGATGGCGGCGAGTATGGGCCCAACCCCGGCGGCGACGTCGAGTTCGGCGACGGCCTGATCCAACCCGACCGTACGCTCAATCCGCATGTCTACGAGGTCCAGAAGGTCCTCTCGCCGATCCAGTTCGAGGGCTTCGATCCGGCGACCGGCGCGGTGACGGTGCGCAACCGCCACGACTTCCGCGACCTGTCGGGTTTCGCCTTCGAGTGGTCGCTGCAGGAGAATGGCGTGATTATCGCGTCGGGGCCGCTGGCTGACCTGGCGACCAAGGCGCGGGCCACCCAGGCGATCACCCTTCCGCTGCCCAAGGTCGAGCCCAAGGCCGGGGCCGAATACTTCGTCACCATCCGCGCCAAGGCCAAGGCGGGGTCCGTGCCGCTGACGCCGGAAGGCTATGTGGTCGGCTGGGAGCAGTTCGCCTTGGGGCCGCCGACGGCCGCGACGGTCGTGGCGGCCAACGGCTCGGTCGATCTGAAGGAAACCGCCGAGAGCATCTCGTTGTCAGCTGGCGGCGCCAGCCTGACGCTGGACCGGAAGACGGGCTTGCTCACCGGCTACGGCAAGGCCGGATCGGCGTTGCTGAGCGGCGGCGCGCCTAACTTCTTCCGGGCCGAGACCGACAACGACACCCTGACCAGGACGGTGTCGCAGCAGACGCCGTGGAAGGTCATGACCAAGGGCCGGGAGGTCCGCTCGATCACCGCCCGCCGGCTGCCGGGCGGCGAAGCGGAGATTGTCGTCGACCACGAACTCGGCGCGGGCGCGGCGCGCTTTGTCACCACCTATAAGATGAGCGGCGACGGGGCCGTGGATGTCGACGGCCTGCTGACGCCGCTGAAGAGCGACCTTCCGCCGCCGGTTCGGGTGGGCCTGGCGTTCTCGATGCCCACGAGCTTCAAGACGGTCGAGTGGTACGGTCGCGGCCCGCACGAGAGCTATGTCGATCGCAAGACCAGCGCGCCGATCGGCCTGTGGCGGGGGCTGATCGCCGAGCAGAACCACGACTACATGCGGCCGCAGGACACCGGCAACAAAGTCGACGTCCGCTGGATGGAGGTGTCGGGCGAGGGCAGGGGGCTGCGGGTTCGGGGCCAGGCGCCGCTGATGATGACCGTCCTGGCCTTCCCCTATTCCGATCTTTACCGCCGCCCTGAGGGAACGTGGAAGAGCACCGACATCGTGCCGCATGGCGAGGTCTCGCTGCTGGTCGACGGGGCCCAGTGGGGCGTCGGCGGCGACACAGCCTGGAACCATGTCGGCCAGCCGCACATGCAATACCGCACCCGCCTGGAGCCGACGCGCCTGGCTTTCCGGCTGGAGCCGTTCGAGGGTGAAGGCACGACTCCAAACAAGGCCGGCCTCGCGCGCGCCACGGAGGTTCAGTAGTCGCGCGTGCCGTCCAGTCACCCCACTCGCCAAGGAGAGGCCGCCCATGCTGCGCTCGCTCCACTCGGGGTGGTCGGTGAACCTGAATGGTCTAGTATGCTGACCGGCATCTGTCTTTTGGGGGAAAGAACCTGTCCGCGGCTATCGACTTCACCTATCGCTACGCTTCCCCTTCGCGGATGGAGCCCAGCGGACGAGGCTCCCCGCGGCTGTCGCTGGCGACCTGCAACGCCGACCACGCCCAGCCCTATTTCTTCGACGGCCGCCTGCGCCATCCGCGGATGGTCGGCGAGATGCTCTATGTGCTGAGCGACGTCGTCCGCACGCACTTCTTCCTGCCGCGGCCCGCCCTGCTTGATCCCGTGTTGACCAGCACCGAGGACATCCTGCGGCTGGAGGGCTTCAGCGGATGCTGCGGCGTCTACGCCCGGGTCGACCTGCCAGCCTCGGCTTTCGACGGTGAGCGCCAAGGTCGAGGCACGACCAATGTCGATTTCAATGTCGAGATGCGCAACGCCCTGCTGCGCCTGCGTGACGACGAGGAGGTCGCCTTCGCCGTCGGCGCCGACGAGGTCGTGCTTAGCCGGGGCGCCGAACGCACGGTCGAAAAGAAGGTCAAGCTGCCGCTGCGCTGGATCAAGGGGTTCAGCGAGGTGCAGGCCTATCAGCCCCGACTGGACCTCAAGATGGAGGTGACCGCGGCCGAAGCCTTGCGGTTCGTCCGGAGCTTGCCGCAGGCCTCGCGGCCGAAGATGCCCAGCTACGCCGCGTCGGTGGGCCGGTCCATACGGCTCAGCCAGCGCCCGCAGAAGGGCGCCGTGCCGATCCTGGGAACCCATCGGGTGAAGATCATCGAGCCGCTGCTGCTGCGCGCCAAAAGCCTGAAGGTGTGGGCCGACGACGACAGCGGCGCCAGCGCCTGGGAGGTCTGCTATCCTCAAGGCAGCTTCTCCCTGATGATCAGCCCCGAGGTCTATCGCGGCTTTTCCGGGGAGGGGCAGGTGCTGTCGGCGCTGGCCAGGCCGCCGTCGGACAACGCCATCGCGCAGGTGCGCGCCAGCCTCAAGTGGCAGTCGCGCCTTGACCCCAATGGGCTGGCCGCTTCGCTTGGAATGGATGCGGGCGAGGTGAAGGACGCGCTGGCGGTTCTGGGCGCGCGAGGCCTGGCCGGCTTCGACGCCAATGCGCAGCAGTACTTCCACCGCGAGCTGCCGTTCGACCTCGCCAAGGTCGAGGAGATGCAGCCGCGGCTCGGTAACGCCCGCCAGCTGGTCGAGGAAGGGAAGGTCCGATCCCTCGGCGGCGGAGGCGGCTTGACCTTCGCGGTTCAGGGGACGGGGACCGAGCACCGTGTGCGGCTGTCCGATGAGCAGGACACCTGCACCTGTCCCTGGTTCAGCAAGCACCAGGGGCAGCGCGGCCCCTGCAAGCACATCCTGGCCGCGTCGCTCGTGCAGCAGGGAGCGGACGGCGATGACGCCTGAGATGCTGGAGGACCTGATCCTCGGGGAAGGCGACGCCTGGCCGCTGCAGCGGGCCTGCGCCGACCTCGACGAGAAGGCGCGGGCGAAACTGTCCTCGGCGGCGCAGAAGCTGCATCGGCAGCTGAGCGCCTGCAAGGCCGGCGAAACCGCGTCCGAGCGCTTGAAGGCGCTGCTGGCGCAACGGGGCAAGGAGGGGGCCTGGAGATTCTACAGCGCGCCGGAGAACAACAAAGCCGCGGTGGCCCTGTTCGCGCTCGGTCCCCTTTCGGCGCTGAAGAAGCGCGGCCTGCATGTGTGGGGCGAACAGCCGGTGGCCGAGCGCATCCTGACGGACCGCCGTCCGCCCTGGATCGACGAGTGGATCGCCCACGAACTGGAGCAGGACTTCACCTGGCTTGACCTGCCCACGATCCTGTCCTGGATGAAGAGCGGCGTCTGCCGCAAGCCGGAGGTCGACGGCTACTACGGCAAGTTCGCCGCCTACCTGATGCGCGCTCGCGACTGGGGCAAGCCGGACACGACGCCGCCGCCACCGCCGCTCAGCCAGCAACTGATCGACGAGCCGATCCTGCTGGAGGACGTGTGGGCGCTGTTCAAGATCGAAACCATCGCCTTCAACACCAACGGCTGGCTCACCAGCGGCGCGCCCCCCGGTTACGAGACCTGGCCCGAAGCCCTGGTGAAGCTGTCGACGCAAGGCAGGCTCGATCGGGAGCGGCTGCTGCGCGCGGCCTTGGACGGCCTGCGGCTGGACATCAAGGAGAACCAGCTCGCCGGCTTCCATCGCTTCTACGTCCAGATGACGCCGACCTCGGAGGAATTGCTGCGGCATCAGCCGCTCTACATCGACCTGCTGTGCCATTCGGTCGGCCACGTAGCGAAGTTCGCGATCGAGATGCTGACCAAGGTCGAGAAGTTGGGCGCGCTGGATGCAGATCCCGTGCTGCGCGAGATCCAGGGCGTGTTCGCCGGCGCCGGCAAGGGCAACGCCATGGCCGCGCTGACGCTGGTCCAGCGCACGGCGGCGCGTGACGAAGACGCGCGGGCGCGATGCCTGTCGGCGACCGTCGAGGCCCTCCGCCACGCGAACGCGGACGTGCAGGCCAAGGCGTTGACCTTGCTGGAGGCGAGCGTCGGGCGGCTGGAGGCCGCGCACCTCCAGCTGATCGCCGAACTCGAAGGCTTCGTCGCCGCCAGCAATAGGGTCCGGCTGCTGGCCCTGGTGGGTCAGGATCCGGCCACGGCGCCGGCGGGACGCGCGGAACGGGTTGCGGCCGCCGGCGCGCTGTCCGCCCTGTCGGGCGCGCCGCCGGAAGCCTACGTTCCGATCGGCGGCGACGTCGTCGGCCGGACGGTGTTGTCCCCAGAGATGGAACTGACGCCGATTCCGTCGGTCGACGCGCTGATCGACGCGGTGCTGCATGCGGTCGAGGTCGTGGACGGCCCGGACGAGATCGAGCGGATCGTCGACGCGATCAGCCGCTTCGCCGGCCGCCCGCCAGCTGATTTCGAGCAGCGCGTCGCCCCGCTGGTCCATCGTCTCGAGCACGGGCGCACGGGGGCGAACGGCCTCGGGGTCGTCCGGGTCGGCGCGGGCCTGGCGTTGGTCGATCTGATCTTCAGCTGGGCGCACGGCCGGCTGTACCGGACGGAATTCGAGCGCTCGATATACTATACGCAGGACGACGCCTTCGAGCCGATGATCGCCCATTTGCGGGCGGTCGCCGAGCGGGCGGCGCGGCGGGAGAGCCGGACGCTGCTGTCCGCGCCCACGCACCACGGCGGATGGATCGATCCGCTGGTCTGGATGGATCGTCTGCACGAGCTCGCCCCTGTCGCCGGACTTGGCCGGACGATGGACTTCCGCCTGTCGCTGCTGCGGCTGGCGCCGGACAACCGCGACAAAGCCCTCGAGCGGGCCGGCTCGCTGCCCGCGCCGCTGCGCCGGATCGTGATCTTCGCGCTGGGCGGCGAGGCCCCGCCGGCCAAGGAAGACCGCAACGCCTACGCCGCTCTGATCACCGCCGCCCGCTGCCGCGCGCCGCTGGCGGACTGGAGCGCGGCCTTCGCGCCGCTGGGCGTCGAGGACGACTGGCCCGACGGCCTGAAGCCTGCGCAGTATGGCTGGCGCGCCGCCCACAAGACCGGCCAGCATCAACAGATGCGCTGGAAGACGCCGGAGTTCCACGTCACGGTGGAGCGCGGCGGCGAGACGACGGACAGGGCGGTCCCGGGCGGGCTGATCGCCCGCCTGCGTACCACCTTGCAAGGTCCGCTGGTGGCGAAGTGGAGCGAGCTGCCCACGGCCGCGCTGTGCCGGCGGTCGGAGGCCAAGCACTTCTCGGGCGACCTGAACACGGTCTGGGTCACCCAATGGCTTGCCTATCTCTGGCCGCAGAATCCCGCCGGGGCGCAGATCAAGGGAGCCGCGAAACTGGCGGACAGGATCGACGAGAACAGCAGCAATTGGATGCCCGGGTTCGGATTTCTCCACTCGCTGTTTCAGAAGAACCGCCCCTGGGGCGAGGTCGGGCACCTGCTGCTCTGCCTGGGCCTGATCGGCAAGGACGCCGACGTCAAAGGTCTGGCCGTCGACGCTCTGATCGAGGGGATCGAGGGCCGGGTGTTCGACCCCCGTCTGTTCGCCGAGGTGATGGCGCGGCTGGGCGAAGGCAAATGGGGCAAGCTCAACCGGCTGGGGGAGGGGCTGCTGCAAGTCGTGCAGGTTTCAACCCTGCATGCCGAGGTGGTCTGCGAGGCCTTGGAAGCCTGGCTTCCGCGCCTCGACTTCGAGGAACGGAGCGCGATCCACGTGCTCCAGGTTCTTCTGGAGGCGCGGGCGCTGACCGGACGGCCCCTCGCGGCTTCGGCGCAGGCCGCGCTGCGTGAAGTTGGTGGGAGCGGGAAAGCGGCGAGGTTGGCGAAGGATCTATTGCGCGCCTGATTCAGCTTCGCGAATGGGCATGCATGAAGGTCGTAGTTCTTGATGATCCGAAAGTCCGCCTGGCGCGCCCAGCCGGAGACCAAAGAGGTGGGGGCGGGAAGGGCGCTGAAACACCCCTCCCACAATTGGACTGCAAGTCCGCTACTGCTCCTTCTTGAACATGTTCTGGAAGATGAGCGGACCCCAGGCGGACCCGCGGGCGTGAACCAGCGCGCCGCCCTCGTCGAACCGCCCCAGATTGACGGGGGCGAAGCCGAGCTGTTTGGCCAGGGCCGCCACGGGCGCGACCGCATCTTCATCGTCGCTCGCGAGGAAGACGACGCGGTGGCCGCCCACGACGACCGGATCCGCCGCCAGGGCGGTGGCGCCCAAGTGGTTGAAGCCCTTCACGACCTTGGCGCCGGCGTAGAGCTTGGCGACGAACGCGGAGGACAGCAGGCCGTCCATCTCTTCCAGCGGGACCTGCGAGTTCGTCGCGTCGACGAGGGTCTTGCCTTCCCAACTCGACAGAACTCTGGCGACATCCCGATGAGACTCGGAACGGACAGCCAGGAATATCGTGTCGGCCTTGAGGGCGTCCTGCAGGGACTTGGCGATGACCGTCGGGCCGATAGCCCTTGCCTGCGGCGCCAGGGCCTCGGGCGCGTGGCGACTAGCGACGGCCACCTCGATGTTCCTGCGGGCGAAGGCGTGGGCCAGGGCCTGGCCGATCTTGCCGAAACCTATGATCGCATAGCTCATGATGGTTCTCCTGTGGTGTTGGGATCAGCCGCTCGGGGCGATCCGGCGCGAATTCAGATGGCCGAGAAGCCGCCGTCGACCGCCAGCTCCACCCCGTTCACGAAGCTCGAATCGTCCGAAGCCAGGAACAGCGCGGCGGCCGCGATTTCCTCGGCACGGCCCATCGTTCCCCTGGGGATCAGGGACTCGAACATTTTCTTGGCCTCTTCGGTCAGGACCTGATCCTGCATCGGCGTGGCGATCGGCCCCGGATGCAGCACATTCACCCGGATGTTCCGGCCCTTCAGTTCGTTGAGCCACCCGCGTGCGAAGGCGTGCAGGGCCGCCTTGCTGGCCGCATACACGCTGTAGCCCGGAAAGCCTTTGAGAGAGGCGACCGACCCGGTCATGAAGATCGACCCGCCGTCGTTGAACAGCGGCAAGGCCTTCTGCACTGTGAAGAGCGTGCCACGCGTGTTCAGGCCGAAGGTCGTATCGAAGTGCTGCTCGGTGATCTCCCCAAGCGGGACGGCTTCGCCGGTGCCCGCGCTCGCGTAGAGCACGTCGATCTTGCCCTTCTCGCGCTTGACCGTGTCGAACAGGCGGTCGAGGTCGTCGAGATTGGCCGCGTCGCCGCGCACGCCCGTTACGTTGCGGCCGATCACCTTCACCGCATCGTCCAGCGCCTCCTGCCGCCGGCCGGTGATGAACACGTAAGCTCCTTCCTCGACGAAGCGTTTGGCGCTGGCCAGCGCCATGCCGCTCGTTCCACCCGTGACGACCGCCACCTTACCGTCAAGCTTGCCCATGACCTTCTCCTTCGAGGTTCCGTTTGGTCGTCCGATGACGATCCGAGAGCCTCGAAATAGGTCTGCCAAGCCTGGGCGTTCAGTGCGGAACAGCGCACATCGGTGGTGCGAAAACGATCCGCATGATTGGTGGAGCTCTATTGTAATGGAGGCGCGGCCGTTGAAAGTTGCGCGTCACGGTGCAAGATCGCACCATGACCATGATCGACTGGGACGATATTCGATACTTCCTGGCCGTCGGGCGTGGCGGCTCGGTCAGGGCGGCCGCCGAGCGTCTCGGCGTGAACCACGCGACCGTGCTCCGGCGCATCGCTCAGCTCGAGCAACGGCTCGGGGTGCAAGTCTTCGAGAAGCGGCCGTCGGGCTACCGCCTGACCGCCGCTGGCGAGGAAGTCGTCGAGTTCGCCGAGCAGATGGAGGCGTCGTCTCACCAGCTGGAGACGCGCGTCTTCGGGCGCGACCAGAGTGCGCGCGGCCTGCTGCGGGTCACGTTGCCGCCGTTTCTGGCGACCCACCTTCTCATGCCGGACCTGGCCGATTTCGCCCGCCTGCATCCGGACATCGAGATCGAGATCCTATCGACCGGCGAGGTGGCTAACCTGACCAACCGGGAGGCCGATGTTGCGATCCGCTTCGTCGTCGACCGCAAGACTCTGCCGCTTAATCTCCACGGCCTGGTGGGTCCGCAACTGGCCGGCGGGGTCTATCTGTCCCGCGATCTGCTGGCCAAGTGGCGTGCGGGCGCGGTAGCTCCCATCCGGCCGATCGTCATCAACGATCGCGGCGTCCCCGACTGGGCCAACGCGGGCGAGGTCCGCGCGGCCGGGGCGCCTTTCAGGGCGCCGGACGCCGAGGCGCAGGTCGCCGCGGTGCGGCAAGGAATCGGGATGACAAGACTGCCGTGCTTCGTCGGCGACGCCGACCCCTTGCTGGCGAGGGCGCCGGGCATCGAGCCACGCCTAAACGGCGCGCTCTGGATCCTCACCCAGGGCGAGACGCGCAAGACCAAGCGCGTACGGCTTTTCATAGAATTCGTGTCCCTGAGGCTCGCCGGCTACGCACCGCTGCTTACGGGACTGTCCGCATCCGGCGACTGACGCGCGGACGACGCCGTCGCCACCTCCGACTGAAGGTCCGGAATGTGGAGCTGCTCCAAAGGCAGCTGCTGGCGCTCAGATGGCGTAGCAGATGTTGCGTTCTATCTACCTCTCAGTCCGACACTGCGGTTAGCAGCCCAACGCGCTTTCCTCCGTGCGGGGCGGCGGACATCGAGCAAATGCTGAAGCCGCGTCCGATCTCGCATCGCTGGATCTCCCAGTAGTTGATGTGCAGCTTCATCTGCCGGGCGATGAAGCTTGCCGGTTGGCCTGCTGACCCCAATTGACGTTGAACGTCACGCGCCGGGGCGGGCTCTCAGTTTAACGCCGTCCCGTCCCGAAATCCGGGGCCGAGGATCTGCCGTGGCGGGTCGATGATCATCGCGAGAACGCTCGGCTCTTCTTGGGGGCGGGGCGCTGAAGATACATGGCTTGCGGTCGCAAAGGGCAAGGCCGCAGAGCCCCGAGACGGCGCGCGAAAAAATCGGTGAGGGGGCCGAACACGCACGGCGTCATTGGCTCAAGCGGCGCCGAGGCGTCTGAAGCCATGGCGAGTGAATGCGAGTATTCTGCGATTTCGACGGCACGATCGCCAAGCTCGACACCACCGATCTTGTCCTGACCCGTCTGGCCGACCCGGCGTGGGAAGTGCTCGAGGCGCGCTGGACCCGCGGCGAGATCACCGCCGCCGAGTGCATGCGCGGCCAGATCGCCCTGATCGGCGGCGACGATGCGGCGCTGGATGCGGTGCTCGACAGCGTCGAGTTGGCCGACGGCTTCGTCGAGTTCGTCGCCTGGTGCGAGGCCAGCGCCGTGCCCCTGACCGTGGTCAGCGACGGAGTCGACCGGTTCATCGCCCCGATCCTGGGACGCCACGGCCTGGATCACCTGCCGGTGGTCGCCAACGTCCTGGTCGGCGAGGCAGGCGCGCGCGGCTTGGAACAGCCCTGGGCGCGCGCCGGCTGCGCGGCGGGTTCGGGCGTCTGCAAGTGCCAGGTGGCGACGGGCGACGAGACCGTCAACGCGCTCGACGGCCCGCTGGTCTTCATTGGTGACGGGCGTTCGGACTTCTGCGTCTCCAACCGCGCCGACCTGCTGTTCGCCCGCGACAAGCTGGCCGCCTACGCCCGCTCGCGGGCCATGCCCCATCACGAATTCTCCGATTTCCACACCATCACGACGACGCTCGCGGCCGCTCACGACCGCATGGCGCGCCGCGCCGCCATCTGACTGGAGCCGCCTTCATGTACGACGCCGACAATACCGCTCAAGTCCTCGACGAAGCCGCCCTGCGCGCGCTCGAGGCCCAGTACTGTTCCTACGGCGACACGGTGCACTACCTGCCCGATCCCAAGTTCTTCGACGGGTGCAAAGGCTCGTTCATGTACGACAGCCAGGGCCGCAAGTTCCTGGACCTGCAGATGTGGTACTCGGCGGTCAATTTCGGCTACCGCAACCCGCGTCTCAACGCCGTGGCCCACCGCCAGCTCGACACCCTGCCGCAGGTGGCCAGCCAGTACCTGCACCGCGAGAAGGTCGAACTGGCGGCGATGATCGCCCAGGACGCCGAAAAGAAGTTCGGTCGCAAGGGCCGGGTTCACTTCAATGTCGGCGGCGCCCAGGCCGTCGAGGACTCGCTGAAGCTGGTGCGCAACGCCAGCAACGGCAAGCAGCTGATGTTCGCCTTCGAGGGGGGCTATCACGGCCGCACCCTGGGCGCCTCGGCGATCACCTCGTCCTACCGCTATCGCCGGCGTTTCGGCCACTTCAGCGATCGCGCGCAGTTCATCGAGTTCCCGTACCACTTCCGCGGCCCCAAGGGCATGAGCAAGGAAGAGTACGGCGAGGCCTGCGTCGCCAAGTTCGCTCGGCTGTTCGAGACAGAATACAACGGCGTCCTCGACACCAAGACCGGCCAGGCCGAATACGCCGCCTTCTATATCGAGCCCATCCAAGGCACCGGCGGCTACGTCATCCCGCCGCCCAACTTCTTCATCGAGCTGAAGAAGGTCCTCGACCAGCACGGGATCCTGCTGGTGGTCGACGAAATCCAGATGGGCATGTATCGGACCGGCAAGCTGTGGTCGATCGAGCACTTCGGCGTGCAGCCCGACGTGCTGGTGTTCGGCAAGGCCCTGACCAACGGACTGAACCCGCTGTCGGGCGTCTGGGCCCGCGAGGAGCTGATCAACCCGGAGATCTTCCCGCCCGGCTCGACCCACTCGACCTTCAATTCCAACCCAATGGGCACGGCGGTGGCGCTGGAGGCCCTGCGGATGACGTCCGAGGTAGATTACGGCGCGGCCGTGATGGAGAAGGGCGCCTACTTCCTGGAGGGCCTGAAGGACCTGCAGAAGCGCTGGCCGCAGATCGGCGACGTCGACGGCCTGGGCCTGGCCCTGCGCGCCGAGATC
The DNA here is from genome assembly GCF_056406095.1 of Caulobacter sp. P1_D6. NCBI lineage: Bacteria > Pseudomonadati > Pseudomonadota > Alphaproteobacteria > Caulobacterales > Caulobacteraceae > Caulobacter > Caulobacter sp. P1_D6. Next base: position 56,113 of record NZ_JBFUAW010000018.1, read on the forward strand.
TGCGAGGCCGACGGCTTCACCCCCGCCAAGGCCCTGCTCAACCGCATGGAAGCCGAGGGGATGAAGGGCGACATCGAGATCGACGGCAAGCGCTACGGCCTGATCCTCGACGTCGGCGGCTACCACAAGAACGTCATCACGCTGGCGCCCTCGCTGGAGATCAGCAAGGGCGAGATCGACCTGGCCCTCAAGCTGCTCGACGCGGTCCTGCGCCGTTGCGTCGATTGAGTGACGGGATGCGGCCGGTCTTCTTGAACCTCGACGGCGCTTTGCGCGCGCAGCCGGTGCTGCGTGAGCGGGCCGGCGGCCTGACCGTCGAGGCCCGGGATCTGGAACCGGCTCTGCGTTTGTGGAGTCGGCCGCCGGCCCTGGCCGCGCTGGCCAAACGCCTGCGCAACCGTGCACCCAGCGGAACAGGTCCCGACCTGGTGTTCGCCGGTTCGGGAGATTTCCACCACGTGACGCCCATGCTGATCGAGCGAGCCCTCGCGGCGTCGGGCGTCGGCGCGGTGACCGTGGTGCATTTCGACAACCATCCCGACTGGGTGCGGTTCGAGAACGGCCTGCATTGCGGCTCCTGGGTCGGGCGGGCCGCGCGCCTGCCCGGCGTGGCCAGGGTGATCACCGTCGGCGTCTGCAGCGGCGACATCGACCGCCCCGAGACCAAGCGCGCGGATCTCGACTTGGTCTCGGAAGGCCGGGTCGAGCTCTATCCGTACCGGACGCCGGACGGCGGCCCCGCCCTGCGGCTCGGCGGCCAGGAATGGCCGTCGATCGAGGCGATGGGCGAGGGCGGCTTCGTCGACCTGCTGGCGTCGCGCATCACGACCCCGGCGGTCTACGTCACCATCGACAAGGACGTCCTGCGATCGGCCGACGCCGTCACCAACTGGGACCAGGGGCGACTGAGCCTGGAGGGGTTGGAGACGCTCGTCCGCGCCGTAGCGACCCGCGCGCGGGTGATCGGCGCCGACGTGGTCGGGGACTGGTCGGCGCCGCGCTACGGTCCGGGACCGCTGTCCGCCTTGTTGAAGATCGGAGAAGCCTTTCTCGATCAGCCGCATCGCGGGCCGCTCCCCGCCGTGGCGCGGCGGATTAATCAGGCGACCAATCTTCGTCTGCTGTCGCTGTTTTCGGAGGTCGCGCCGTGAGTTCGGCCCTGACCTTCGCCAGCGCCGGTCTGCTGGCCTTCTGCATCGTCACGGAGATCGGCCGCGAACTCAGCTTCAAGGCGGCTTCGGACGGGGCCGAGGGCAAGCGGGCTTATGTCGCGGCGCTCGCCCTGCAGCCGGTGCTGTGGCTGGGGTTCGTGTTCTGGTTCGTCGAGATGGTCGCCTGGGTGCTGGTGCTGGAAACCACCCCGCTCAGTCTGGCCTTCCCGATCATGACCCTGACCTATGCCGGCGTGCCCCTGGCCGGGACGTTGATCCTCAAGGAGCGGCTCACCCTGATCCAGATCGCCGGCGCGGCCCTGGTCGCCGCCGGGGTGACCTGCGTGGGGCTGTCAGGCCTGTGACCGATTCGAAGCCCGGAGCGATGGCCATGACGCCGCAAGACCTCCGTCTCGCCAGGCGCGCGCTCGGCCGCACGATCGTCGGCCAGGCCTTGGGCGTCCTGGCCCGGTCCGACCGACAAACGCGCGGCTCGACCCAGGCGGCGGGCTCATGAGCGTCCAGCCGCTCCGGCTGGCCGGCCGTTCCGGCCAGGGCGTCTTGCTGGTGCATGGCCTGACCGGCGCCCCGGCGGAGATGAAGCCTTTGGCCAAGCGCCTGGCGCGGCGCGGCTTCGAGGTCGCCGCGCCCCTGCTGCCGGGCCATGGCGCCGACGAGGCGACGCTGCTGAGGACCACTTGGCGCGACTGGCTCGATGGCCTGTGCGAAGCTCATGACCGCTTCGCCGCCGAGGTCGACTCCGTGCACGTGGCGGGAATCTGCGTCGGCGGGGCGCTGGGCCTGATGCTGGCCGCCGAGCGCCCGACCATCCGCGCCGCGGCGGTCTATTCGATGACCTTCGAATACGACGGCTGGAACATGCCGCGCTTCGCCGCAGCCGCGCCGGTGATCCAGCTGGTCGCCAACCTCCCGGGCGTTCGCCAACTGAGCTGGGCCGAGACCCATCCCTTCGGGTTGAAGGACGAACGGCTGCGCAGCCTGGCGGAACGCGCGCCCGGCGGCCTGATCGAAGGGGCCATCGACCGCCTCCCGCTTGGCGCGCTCTACCAGATGTACCGGATGAGCCGCCGGCTGGAACGGATCGGCAAGACCATCCAGACCCCGACCTTGATCCTGCACGCCAGCAACGACGACATGAGCCATCCGCGCAACGCCTATCGGCTGGAGAAGGCGCTGGGCGGGCCGACGCGCCTGCACCTGCTCGACGACAGCTACCACATGATCCACGTTGACCAGGAGCGCGACCGCGTGGCGGCGTTGACGGCGGCCTTCTTCGGCGAGGACGCGCCGTTGCTGGTCGAGAGCCTGGGGCTGAAGTCCCATGTTTGAGACCCGGATCCTGACTACACTGGACGACCTGCCGCGCGGCCAGTGGGACGCCCTGTTCGGCGGCGCGTTGGAAGGGTTCGACTATCTGCGCGCCATCGAAGGCTCGGGCCTGGCGGGCTTTGCCTGGCGCTATGTGCTGGTCCATCGCGCCGGCCGCCTGGTGGGCGCGGCGCCGGCCTTCATCACCGATTATCGGCTCGAGACCACGTTCGAAGGCGCGGGCCGCAAGATCGCCGACCACGTGCGCCGCATCGCGCCGGGCGTGATGACGCCCAAGCTGGCCTGTCTCGGTTCGCCCTGCACGGAAACAGCGACCGCGGGCTTCGCGCCGAACCTGTCCGAGGCCGATCGTCCCGCCGTCCTGGCGGCGTTGATCAAGGCTTTCGAACAGGACGCGGTCCAGGCGGGATGCCCGCTGACAGGCGTCAAGGACGCCGACTTCGCGCAAGGCCAGCTGTGGTCCGGCGTCATGGCTTCGGCCGGCTACAGCGCCGTGCCGGGACAGGCGATCGCCGACCTCGTCATCGACTTCCCCGACATCGAGACCTATCTGGCGCGGTTGTCCAGCGGGGTGCGCCGCGACATGCGCCGCAAGCTGCGCGCGCGGCACGGCGTGCGCGTCGAGATGCGGTCGGACCTGGGGGCCGACCTGCCGCGCGCGATGGCGCTTTATCACCAGACCCTGGCGCGGGCCTCCGCCCAGTTGGAGACGCTGACGCCGGCCTTCTTCACCGAAGTCGCCGCCCGCATGCCGGGGCGGGCGATCTTCGCGCTCTACTATGTCGGAAGCGACCTGCTGGCCTTCAATCTGCTGCTCGAGGACGGCGAAGTCCTGCTCGACAAGTTCTTCTGCATGGAGGCCGAGCGCGGCCGCGCCCACAACCTCTACTTCCTCAGCTGGTTCCTCAATATCGAGCACGGCCTGCGGCGGGGTCTCAAGCGCTATCAGAGCGGCCAGGCCAACCTCGGCGACAAGCGGCGGCTCGGCAGCCGGCTGACCCCGGCGATCCAGTATTTCCGCCATCGCAACGGCCTGCTCAACGGCGCCCTTCGCGCCCTGGCGCCGCTGGTGCTGGGCGACCCGCCTGAAGGACTGGCCGCATGACCCCGAAGATCAAGGCGCCCCGCCGCCTCGCGCCGGTGGTGCTGTTCGCCATCCTGCCGCTGCTGACCCTTGGCTACCAGATCGCCGCCAAAGCCTCGGCCGCGCAGTTGGCCCACATCGAGTTCGACCTGGCCTGGCTGATCAGCGCCGCGCAGATGCCGACGGTCCAGTTGCTGCTGGCCCTGGAGGTCGCCGCCTTCGTGGCCTGGATGATCGTCCTGGCCGAAATGCCGCTCAGCGCCGCCTTCCCGCTTTCGGCCGTCAGCTACGTTCTGATCATCGCCGCCAGCGTCGTCGTCTTCCATGAGCCGATCGGAGCGCTGCAGGTGGCGGGCAGCATCGCCATCCTGCTTGGGGTCTGGCTGATCGGCCATGGCGGACGCGAGGTTCGCCCCGCCACGCCGGGCGTGGGCGCATGAGGTCGATCGCGCTCAAGACCTTGCTGTTCGACTGGCGACGCTTCGCACCGGCCGCCGTCGCGGTGGGTTTTTCCGGGCTGCTGGTGCTGTTGCAGGCTGGCCTGATCCTCGGCGTGTTCTCGCTGGCCAGCGTCTATGTCACCAAGTCGTCAGCCGATCTCTGGGTCGGCTTTCCGGGCGTCCAGAGCATCGACCTGGGCCGGCCGATCGGCGGAGCGACGGAACTGCTGCTGCGCGCCGATCCGCGCGTCGCCCAGGTGGAGCCCTTCTACTGGGGCTCGGGTGAGTGGCGCACCCGCCACCACGGCATGGTCAATGTCTATATCGTCGGCGTCGATCCGGATCCCGGCGCCATGGTGCTGGCGCACGCCCTGCCAACCGACCTGCGCGCCGCCCTGGCCGAGCCGGACGCGGTGCTGGTCGACCGCGCCGACCTGGACAAGCTCGAGACGGATGTCGGCGGCCTGGCGGAGATCAACGGCCATCGGGTGCGGATCGCCGGCGTGACCGAGGGCCTGCGGGCCCTGGGCGGCGTCAATGTCATCGCCTCGCCCGCCACCGCCCGCCGGCTGGACCCGACGATTGGCGACGGGGAAGGGGCGGCCTATTTCACGGCGCGGCTCTTCGATCCGGCCCAGGCCCGGGCCACGGTCGCCGACCTCCGTAAGGTCGGCCGCCAACGGGGCTTCGAGGCGATGACCAGCCGGTCCTTCGCCGAGCGCAGCGTCCGCTACTGGCTGGCGGAATCCGGGGCCGGGGTGGCCTTCGTGTTCGGCAGCGGGGTGGCGATCCTGGTGGCGGTGATCGTCACCAGTCAGACCCTAGCGGCGGCCGTCGCGGCCTCGCTCAAGGACTATGCGGCCCTGCGCGCGCTGGGGTTCACCGTCGGCGCCCTGCGCGCCATCGTCCTGGCCCAGACGGCCTGGATCGCCGCCGCCGGCCTAGTCTTGGCCGGCGCCCTGACGGCGATGCTCGTGGCCCTGGCGCGTCTCAAGGCCACCCCCCTGGTGCTGACCCCCGTGATGGCCGCCGTGGCCATCGGTCTGGTGGTGCTGGTCGCGCTCGGTTCGGGTCTCTGGGCCCTGCGCCATGTCGCCCGCGCCGATCCGGCCGCATTGCTCTTATGAGGTTGTCCATGGTTTCGACCCCCGCGCGGCGATATCGCGTGCCGATCCTGCCGATTCTCCTGACGGCCCTGGCGCTCAACGCCTGTCAGAAGGGGCCAGACAGCGCTACGGCCCAGAACCGTCCGGAGGCGAGCGCGATGGCCCGAGGCGTGGTCGCCGTCGAGGGCGGCTTGATCCCCGTCGCCGCGCCGCGCGACGGCCTGATCACCCATGTGGGCGTCGAGGAAGGCGCCCATGTCGAGCGCGGCGTGGTGCTGGCTGAGCTCGACCGGGATCGCACAGCCCTGCTGGTCGAGCAGGCGGCGGCGGAAACGGCCCAACTTCGGGCGGCCTGGCGCGAGGCCCAGGCGCGATCCGCGGCCGCCCAGGGGGAAGCCGCGCGTATGGCCCGCCTGGCCTCGGCGGACGCCGCGACCGGCCACGAGGCCGACTTGGCGCGCCAGGCCGCGGTGGTGGCCGCGGCCCAGAGCGAACAGGCCGGTCGCGCCGTCGACGTCGCCAGGGTGCGTCAGCGGTTGGCCGAGGTGGAACAGACCGCGCGCACCGTCCGGGCGCCGGTGGCGGGCGTGGTGCTGCGGCGCTCAGCGGCTGTGGGCTCGGCGGCGGTGGCGGGCTCCCCCACGCCGCTGTTCGTCCTGGCGCCGGACGGACCTCGGATCGTCCGCGCAGAGCTGGACGAGGCCTTCGTCAACAAGGTCGAACCGGGCGCCACCGCTTGGATCACCGACGCCGGCGGTGGCGGACACGTCTTCAAAGCTCGCGTGGTGCGGGTCTCCCCGACCTTCGAGGCCGCCGCCCTGGACGACCAGCCGGGCGGCCGCGGCGACGGCCGCGTCCTGCGCTTGGTCCTGGCGTTCGAAGAGACCAATGGCCTGCGCCTGGGCCAACGGGTGTTGGCGAGGATCGGCAGATGATCGGCCAGGTCATGGCGGCGTTTCTCCTGGTCGCACCGGCGATCGTGCAAGCGGCGTCGACGGCCCAGGCGGTCGCGTCGGAGGCCGGTCCGCCTTGGTCGCCGGATCTGGGGGATCCGGTCCTGGCCGATCTGCTGGTGCGGGCCGAGCTGGGGTCTCTGGATATCCGCATGGCCTTGGCGCGTCTCGAGCGGGCGGGCGCCGACGTCGATCTTGCCCGCGCCGGACAGCGGCCGCATCTGACGATCGGCGCGGTCGCGGCCGTGGGCGGCGCCGATTTTTCGTCGACCGCCAACGGCGCCGGGGTTCCGGTCCTGGGCAGCTACGAAGTCGATCTGTTCGGCCGGTTGAAGCAGGCGCAACGCGCCGCAGCCGCCGACCAGACCGCAGCGCTTGCGGACGCCGCCGCCGCGCGGCAGCTGGTGCTGGCCCAGGTCGCTCGCGCCTATGTGACCTTGCGCGGCGCGCAAGCGCATCAGGCGGCGGCCGAGGAGTCTCTGCGGCTGTCCGAGCAGGTCGCCCAGCTGATGCGCCACCGGCGCGACGAGGGCGTGGTCCTGGCGGTCGAGGTGTCGGCCGGTGAGATCCAGACCGCCCAAGCGCGCGCCAACGTTCAGGTCGCGACCCACGCCGTCGAGGCTCAGTGCATTCGCCTGGGTGTGCTGCTGGGTCTCGATGGGCCGATCGCGCCGCCGGCCCTTTCGGGCGACGACATCCCTCTGACGCGGCTGGTGACGAGCGTTCCTTCGGAAGCCGTCCTGATGCGCGCTGACATCCAGGCCGCCCAGGCGCGCCTGCAGGCGGCCGACGCCCGGCGCGCTGAGGCCGTCGCCGCCTCGCGCCCCCGCTTCACGTTGACGGCGGGCATCGGTTCGGGCGAGACCGATCTGCTCTATTTGCTGGACGTGCGCGCCCTGGCCTGGTCGATCGCGGGCGGTTTGACCCATGAACTGTTCGACGGTGGCGCTGGCAAGGCCCGGAAACGCGGCGCACGGGCCGACTACCAGATCGCCGAACTGACCTATCGCAAGACGGTTGGCGAGGCCTGGGGCCAAGCGCGCCTGGAACTGGCGGCGCTGCAGGACGCGGCCGCGTCCGAAGTGCTCGCCGACAAGGCCTGGGGCCAGGCTGTCACCGCCTTCGGCGCGGGCCAGGCGCGACATGCAGAAGGCGACATCGACGGCTTGGCCCTAGCCCGCCTCGAAGCCCAGGCGCTGAGCGCTGACACCGCACTGGCGGACGCGCGCGCGGCGCGGGCAAAAGCGTTCATCGACCTGTCGCTGGCCTTGGGCGGTCAGACACCATGACCATCGCCTTGAGCGCCACGGGCGTCAGCAAGAGCTACGGCGCCGGGGTCCAGAGGGTCGATGCGCTGCACCCGGTCAGCCTGAGTTTACGGTCGGGCGAGCTGGTGATGATCACCGGCCCCTCCGGGTCGGGCAAGTCGACCCTGCTGGCGATCATCTCGGGCCTGCTGAGCCCGGACTCCGGCGCGGTCGAGGCGTTGGGCAGGGCCCTGCAACCGATGAGCGCCGACCAGCGCGACCGCTTCCGGCTGGCCCACTCAGGATTCATCTTCCAGGGCTTCCACCTGCTGCCGGCCCTGACCGCCAGCGAGCAGGTCGAGATCGTCCTGCGTCAGCTCGGCGTCTCGACCCGGGACGCGCGGTCGCGGGCGGTTCAGGCTCTGGAGGCCGTGGGCCTGGGGCGGCGGATGGCCAACCGGCCAGGCGAGATGTCCGGCGGCGAAAAGCAGCGGGTGGCCATCGCGCGCGCCCTGGCCAAGCGCCCGGCCTTGATCTTCGCCGACGAGCCGACCTCGGCGCTCGATTCCGAGAACGGCCGTCAGATCGCCGGCTTGCTGCGGGCGCAGGCGCAGGCCAGCGGCGCGACCGTGGTCTGCGTCACCCACGATGCCCGGCTCGCCGACCTGGCCGATCGGGTGTTGCGCATGGAAGATGGGCGAATACTGGCCTAGAGGGCGCGACTCGGTGGGAGAGGGCGCTTAGCGACGTGATGAACCCCTGAAGGACCGCGCCGCCGCCGTTGCTCTTTCGAAACAGGCCCGACGGCCCAAGATTGCCACTGCGCCGTCGTTGGGTGTCGTGAAAATCGATGAGGGAGCGGGCGAGGCACGTCGTCTTTGCGCCATGAGCATCCGATTTCTTCGCGCGACGCGGTTCGTAAGGCGGGTCCTGTCGTGGCGACCGCGGCGCAGGTTGACCACGCATCGGCAAGCACGGCCGCCGCGGTTGCGTGTGTTGGGGCGTTTCAAACCGACGCGTCGCGCGCAGGTCGACGCGCGGAGCTTCCTGGGCCTGCCGATGGGCCGGGGCGTCCTGCTGCCATGAGCCTGTCCTCGTATCTCCTCCGGAAGGCGCTGGGGCCGCGTGTCTGGCGCGGGCGGCTGGAATTGGTCATGCCGTCGGGCAGGCGTCTGATCTTCGGCGACGGCGAACGCGTCGTCGTACGGTTGACCGACCCCGCCGCCGCCTGGGCCTTGGTGCTCGATCCCGACCTGAAGACCGGCGAGCTGTTCACCGAGGGCCGGCTGGTGATGGAGCGGGGCTCGATCTACGACTTCATCAGCTTGGTGCTCGACAATGACGGCGAGGCCAGCCCTTCACCCATCGTCCAGGCCATCGACCGCGCCCGAACGGCCACCCAGCTCTGGCGTCAGCGCAATGACCCGCGCCGGTCCCGGCGCAATGTCGCTCACCACTACGACCTGGGCGATGATCTCTACGCGTTGTTTCTCGATCCGGACTGGCAGTATTCCTGCGCCTACTTCGAGCACCCCGGACAGAGTCTGGGCGAGGCCCAGCTGGCCAAGAAACGCCATATCGCCGCCAAGTTGCGGCTCGAACCTCATCATCGGGTGCTGGACATCGGCTGCGGCTGGGGCGGACTGGCGCTCTATCTGGCCAAGGTCGCCGACGTCGCCGAGGTGCTGGGCGTGACCCTGTCCCAGGAACAGATCGCCCGCGCCCGGCAAAGGGCCGAGAGCCAGGACCTAGCCGATCGCGCGCTGTTCGCCCTGACCGACTACCGGTCCGTCGAGGGCCGGTTCGATCGCATCGTCTCGGTCGGCATGTTCGAGCATGTCGGCCTGGGCAACTACGAAGAGTTCTTCGCCACCTGCCGCCAACGGCTGACAGACGACGGGGTGATGCTGCTGCACACCATCGGCTGCTCCGACGCGCCCAGCGTCACCAATCCCTGGATCACCAAGTACATCTTCCCCGGCGGCCATCTGCCGTCGCTGTCCGACATGGTCAAGGTGGTCGAGCGGTCGGGCCTGGTCATCACCGACATCGAGGTCCTGCGCCTGCACTACGCCGAGACCTTGCGGGCCTGGCGGCTAGCCTTCATGGCCCGCCGCGCCGAGGCGGTCGCGATGTTCGACGAGCGGTTTTGCCGGATGTGGGAATATTACCTGGCCATGTCGGAGACGGCGTTCCGCTACGAGCAGGTCGTGGTCTACCAGCTGCAGATCGGCCGGCGGCAGGAGGCCGTTCCGCTGACACGGGACTATGTGGGCCTAGCGGAATCGGCGTTGCGCGCCCGTGAAGGGGCGCCGGCCTGATCGGCGATTGCTCGCCCGGCGGCCTTGGTCGGCAAATGTCGAGAAGAAGAGGGCCGCTGAAGGCTGGCCCGTCCGGCTGTTTCGACGCTCGCGCCAGGGGCGGATCCTCGTGAGCGTCGGCGCCAACCTGTCCCGGCCATCGCCACCGTCGCGGGGTTTCCGCCCCGGCGCACGGGATCCCGCGCGCGGTGTTGGCTCGGCTGGTCCCTCGGCGAGGAGACGCCGCCCCGTGACGCCGAAACGCTCCTGGCCAGGCCCGGATGACGCGCTCCCGGCGCTCCTGGGGGAGCCGGCCCGACGCGCGGCGACAATTGTGTGTGGGGGCCGTGGGGCGGCGGCGTCATTGGCCAGAACGGCGCAGCCACGCGTCTCGTAAATAGAAGAGTTCACCATGAACAGACGCCGTTTTCCCCTTGCCACAGTCGCGCCCGCGGCGCGTAGGCTCGAAATGCGCCTGGCGCTCGGCCTTCTCGCGGCTGGGGCGCTGACGTCCGCCGCCCTGGCCCAGACCAGCGCCGAGGCGTCCAACGCGAACCTGCCGGTGGCCGGCGCCGTGATCGTCAAGGCGACCGTCAACGACCGTTTCGGGGCGTTCAACCGTGCCAGCTACGGCTTCAGCATGGGTGTGGACCGCTGGGTGACCGGGCCGATCGCTCATGCCTACATGGCCGTGACGCCAGATCCAGTGCGTGACCGCGTCGGCGCGGCGGTCAACAACCTGGGCGAGCCGAGGACCCTGCTCAACGACGTCGCCCAGGGTCACCCCAAGCGCGCCGGGGTGACCACCTCGCGGTTCGTGATCAATTCGACGGTCGGCGTGCTCGGATTGTTCGATGTCGCCACCAATATGGGCCTCCCCCACCATCGGGGAGATTTTGGTCAGACCCTGGGTCGTTACGGCGTCCAGCCGGGGGCGTTTTTCTATATTCCGGTTCTTGGCCCGCTGACGGTGCGCGAAGGCGCGGGCCGGGTGGTCGACGTCCTGACCGACCCCGTCACCCTGGTCGGCGGCAATTTCGGCACGACGTTCGGGGCGACGCGCACGGGCGCCACCCTTGTGGATACGCGGTCCAGGCTCGACCCTCAGGTTCGGGCGCTTGAGGACGCGACGGATCCCTATGCGACCGTGCGATCGGCCTATCTCCAGCGCCGCGCGGCCCTGGTGCGCGAAGCCAACGGCGAGGTGCAGGCCTTGCCTGATTTCGACGACGCGCCGTCAACGTCCCCCGCAGTTCCGCCATCCGCCCCGGCGCCCGGCACGCCTGGAGCCCAATGACCTGTCCGGAACCCGCCCTGATCAACGCTCGCCCCACGCGCCGCTTGGCGCAGTTCGCGGTGGCGGCCCTGGTCAGCCTCGGCGTGCTGTCGCAGGCGCGTCCGGCTCTAGCCCAGGCGTCGCGCGATCCGCAGGCCGAGCAGTTCGTGCAGACGCGGGCCCACCGGGTGATCTCGGTCCTGGCCGACAGGAGCCAGAGCGACGCCCAGAAGAAGGCGATCTTCCATACGGCCATCGACGAACTGGCCGACGTGCCCAAGATCACCAACTTCGTACTCGGCAAGTACGCCCGGACGATCACGCCCGACCAACGCACGCGGTTCGCGGCGGCTTTCCGCGTCTATGCCGAGGCCGTGTATCGCAGCCGCATCGACGCCTATCAGGGCGAGACGCTGACGGTGACCGGCTCGACGTTGCGCAAGCCGGGCGACGTGATCGTCAACACCACGATCTCCGGCGGCCAGGTCCGTCAGCCCCTGCCGGTCTCCTGGCGCGTACTGGGCGACGGGACCTCGTGGAAGGTGGTCGACGTCCAGTTCAAGGGCGTGTGGCTGGCGATCACCCAGCAGCAGGACTTCGTTTCGACCATCGACAACGCCGGCGGCAATATCGACGTGCTGATCAGCCAATTGCAGCGGGACGCCCAGCGTCCCGCGTCGCGCTAACGGGGACCGGAGACTATGGGGTTGCGCGAACAATGGGCCGAGACCTTGATGGGTCTCCTCGTTCTCGTCCTGGCGGCGGGGTTCCTGGTCTATTCGCTGACGGTCGGCGGCGTSGGCSGCAAGCCGGGCGGCTATGAGGTCACGGCGAAGTTCGGCCAGGTCGGATCGCTGGCGCCGGGCGCGCCCGTCAGCGTGGCCGGCGTCAAGGTCGGCACGGTCTCGCAGATCACGTTGGATCCCAAGAGCTAYCTGGCGGTGACCAAGCTCAGCCTCGATCCGGACGTCAAGCTGCCCTCCGACTCCACCGCCAAGATCACCAGCGACAGCCTGCTGGGCGGCGTCCACGTGGCGATCGCCCCCGGCGGCGCGGTCGACGACATCAAGCCGGGCGGCGAGATCGACAACACCCAGGGCGCGGTCGACCTGTTCGGCCTGATCGGTTCGGTGATGCGGCCGCAAGGCGGAGCGGCCGCCGCCGCGCCGGCGGCCGGTGAAGCGCCCGCGGCGAACCCCGCCGCCACGGCTCCGGACACCTACTGAGATGGCCGCGGCCCGCGCGGCGATCCCCGCGATCCTCAAGCCGCTGCGCACCATCGGGCGCTCGACCCTGGGCGCGCTGCAGATGGTCGGCGGGGTCGGGGTCTTCGCCCTGCGCGGCGTGATGGCCGTGTTCAGCCCGCCGTGGTTCCCGATCCAGCTGCTGCGCCAACTGCTGGCCATCGGCTTCTTCTCGCTGCCGGTCGTGGGCCTGACCGCGATCTTCACCGGCGCGGCCCTGGGGCTGAACATCTACACCGGCGGCGGGCGGTTCAACGCCGAGCAGGTGATGCCGCAGATCGTCGCCCTGGGCATCACGCGCGAGCTCGGCCCCGTGTTGGCGGCCCTGATGCTGGCCGGCCGGGTGTCGGCCGCCATCGCCGCCGAGATCGGGGCGATGCGCGCCACCGAGCAGATCGACGCCATGCGCACCCTGTCGACCGACCCGTTCCGCTATCTGGTCGCGCCGCGCCTGCTGGCCGCGACCCTGGTCCTGCCGCTGCTGACCCTGATCGCAGACATCATCGGCGTGGCCGGCGGCTGGCTGGTGGCCGTGCGGATCCTCGACTTCAATTCCGCCGTCTACATCCGCAACACCGCCAACTTCCTGCAGGTCTGGGACGTCGGCTCGGGTCTGATCAAGGCGGCGGTGTTCGGCTTCATCGTGGCCCTCATGGGCTGCTACCACGGCTACCACGCCAAGGGCGGCGCGCGCGGCGTGGGCCGGGCGACCACCCACGCGGTGGTGTCCTCGGCGATCCTGATCTTCGCTTCCGACTACTTCCTCACAACGCTGTTCACCAACGCATGACCGACCCCCTAAAGCCGGAATGGCCAAAACTCGAATGGAAGGGCGTTCGCAAGCGCTTCGACGGCCCGGTCCTGGACGGGCTGGACCTCAGCGTCGCGGCGGGCCGGTCGCTGGTGATCATCGGCGGGTCCGGCCAGGGCAAGTCGGTGACCATCAAGGTCGCCATGGGCCTGGTGCGTCCCGACGCCGGCAAGGTGCTGGTCGACGGCGAGGACCTGATCGGCCCAAGTCTCAAGTGGGGGGGAGGGGCGTCGCGGCGCAAGCTGTTCGAGCGCATCGGCGTGCTGTTCCAGGGCGCGGCGCTGTTCGACAGCCTGAGCGTCTGGGAGAACGTCGCCTTCCGCCTGATCAACGCCGACGGCKTGCCCCGCAAGGAGGCCAAGGCCCGGGCGATCGAGGCCCTGGGCCGCGTCCACCTGGCCGCCCACGTCGCCGACTCCTATCCGTCCGAACTGTCGGGCGGCATGCAGAAGCGGGTCGGCCTGGCCCGGGCGGTGGTGGCCAATCCCGAGATCATCTTCTTCGACGAGCCGACCACGGGCCTGGACCCGATCACCTCGTCGGCGATCAACGAGCTGATCGTCGAGCAGGTGAGGGGGCTGGGCTGCACGGCGGTGTCGATCACCCATGACCTGGCCTCGGCCCGCACGATCGGCGACGAGATCGCCATGCTCCACGCCGGCAAGATCATCTGGCGCGGCGCGCCGGCCGAGCTGGACCGGACCGACAATCCCTATGTGCGCCAGTTCGTCGACGGGCGCGCCGACGGGCCGATGGCGAGCATGGTCTAGGAC
>NZ_JBFUAW010000019.1:0-141804 GCF_056406095.1 Caulobacter sp. P1_D6
GGCCGCGCCTGGGAGACCGGCGACGGCAACCTGGCCGCCACCCTGCTGTTCGCCACCGACAAGCCGCCGGCCGAGGCCGCCCAGGTCTCGTTCGTCGCGGCCCTGGCGGTCGCCGACCTGCTGGCCGCCTACGTGCCCGCCAGCCTGGTCAGCCTCAAATGGCCCAATGATCCGCTGCTGGGCGGATTGAAGGTCAGCGGCATCCTGATCGAGTCCGGCGCCCGTCCGACCGGCGGCCTGTGGATCGCCGTCGGGGTGGGCGTGAACCTGGCCCGCAAGCCGATCGACAGCGAACGTCCCGCCACCGCCCTGACCACCTACCGGGACGCCCCGCCGCCGTCGCCGATCGAGGCGATCGAGATTCTGTCGGCCGCTTTCGCGCGCTGGGAGGACGTCTGGATGCGCCTGGGCTTCCCCGCCATCGCCGACGCCTGGACCGCCCGCGCCCATGGCCTGGGCGAGCCCTGCGTCGCCCGCCTGGGGACCGAAACCCTGGAAGGGATCGCCGAAGGGCTGGACGGCGACGGCGCGCTGCGTCTTCGTCTGGCGAACGGCCAACTTCGGCGGGTCACCGCCGGCGACGTCTTTTTCGGAGAGGCCTCCTGATGCTGCTGGCCATCGAACAGGGCAACACCAACACCATGTTCGCCATCCATGATGGCGCCGAGTGGATCGCCCAGTGGCGCGCCGCCACCGAGAGCACGCGCACGGCCGACGAATACGTCGTCTGGCTGTCACAGCTGCTGTCGATGCACGGCCTGGGTTTCCGGGCCATCGACGCCTGCATCATCTCCAGCGTGGTGCCGCAGTCGATCTTCAACTTGCGCAATCTTTCGCGCCGCTATTTCAACGTCGAGCCGCTGGTGATCGGCGAGAACGCCAAGCTGGGCGTCGACGTGCGCATCGACAAGCCGTCCGAGGCCGGGGCCGACCGCCTGGTCAACGCCGTGGGCGCGCACATGATCTATCCCGGCCCGTTGATCGTCATCGACAGCGGCACGGCCACCACCTTCGACATCGTCGCCGCCGACGGCGCGTTCGAGGGCGGCATCATCGCCCCCGGCATCAATCTTTCCATGCAGGCCCTGCACGAGGCCGCGGCCAAGCTGCCGCGCATCGCCATCCAGCGTCCCGCCCGCGACCGCGTCGTCGGCACAGACACCGTCAGCGCGATGCAGTCCGGCGTGTTCTGGGGCTATATTTCACTGATCGAGGGCCTGGTGGCCCGCATCAAGGCCGAACGGGCCGAACCCATGACCGTGGTCGCCACCGGCGGCGTCGCCTCGCTGTTCGAGGGCGCCACCGACAGCATCGATCACTTCGATTCAGATCTGACCATCCGTGGTCTCCTCGAAATTCATCGCCGTAACACCCATTTAGAGACTCAATGACCAAATATACCGACAAGCCTTCCCCCAAAGACGAGCTCGTCTTCCTGCCGCTAGGCGGGTCGAACGAGATCGGCATGAACTTCAATCTGTACGGCTATGGCCCGGCGCACGACCGCAAGTGGATCGTCGTCGACCTGGGCGTGACCTTCGGCGACCAGACCACGCCGGGCGTCGAGATCATCCTGCCCGACCCCGAATTCATCGAGGCCTACAAGGACGACATCATCGGGATCGTCCTGACCCACGCCCACGAAGACCACCTGGGCGCCGTGCACTGGCTGTGGCCGCGCCTGAAGGCACCCGTCTACGCCACGCCGTTCACCGCCTTCCTGCTGCGCGAGAAGCTGCGCGACGCGCGCCTGCTGGACGAGGTGCCGATCACCGAGATCCCGCTCAGCGGCAGCTTCGACCTGGGTCCGTTCCATCTGGAAATGATCACCCTGACCCACTCGATCCCCGAGCCGAACGGCCTGGCGATCAAGACGCCGCTGGGCACGATCCTGCACACCGGCGACTGGAAGATCGACCCTGATCCCCAACTGGGCGGCCCCACCGACATCGAGGCCATCCAGCGCCTCGGCGACGAGGGCGTGCTGGCCATGGTCTGCGACAGCACCAACGTCTTCGTCGACGGCGTGGCCGGCTCGGAAGCCGACGTCCGCGTGGCGATGAACCGGCTGATCAAGGGCCTGACAGGCAAGATCGCCGTGGCCTGCTTCGCCTCGAACGTGGCCCGCATGGACACCGTGATCCGCGCCGCCCAGGCCGCCGGCCGCAAGGTCTGCCTGGCCGGCCGCTCGATGCACCGGATGAGCGCCGCCGCGCGGCACGTCGGCCTGCTGGAGGGCCTGGAGCCCTTCATCACCGACGACCAGGCCAAGTACCTGCCCGAGAACGAGGTGCTGTTCCTGTGCACCGGCAGCCAGGGCGAGGCCCGCGCTGCCCTGGCCCGGATCGCCGAAGGCACCCACCCGCACGTCAAGCTCTCGCAGGGTGACCACGTGATCTTCTCCTCGAGGGTCATTCCGGGCAACGAGATCCCGATCCGCAACCTGCAGAACAAGCTGGCCGACCGCGGCGTGCGCCTGCACACCGAACGCGACACCCCCGGCATCCACGTCAGCGGCCACCCGTGCCGCGACGAGCTGAAGCAGATGTACCAGTGGGCCCGGCCGACGATCGCCGTGCCGACCCACGGCGAGCGCCGCCACCTGATCGAGCACGCCGCCTTCGCCAAGGACCTGCAGGTGCCGCACGCGGTCAGCCCGCGCAACGGCGACATGGTGCTGCTGGCCCCCGGCCATCCGCAGATCATCGACGAGGTCCCGTCGGGCCGCCTCTATGTCGACGGCGGCGTGGTGACGCCCGAGAACGGCGAGGCCCTGCGCGAGCGGCGTCACGCCGCGTTCAACGGCATGCTGGCCGTCTCGGTCGTGCTGGACGGCCGCAACAAGATCGTCTCTGGCCCGCAGGTCCGCGGCCTGGGCCTGGCCGGCGACGCCGAGTATCCGCTCGACGACGCCCTGGACGACCTGGCGGAGGAGGCCGAGACCGCCTTCAAGCGCCTGAGCGGCGACCAGTGCGAGATCGACGAGGCGATCGAAAGCGCCCTGTCCAAGGCCGTGAAGAAGGCCGCCTTCCGCATCTGGGAACGCAAGCCCGTGGTCGAAACCACGGTCCTGCGGATCTAGCCCCACGATGAGCGACGGACGGACCTCCGTTCCCGAGACCCCCCAGGATGCCCCGCGTCGCGAGACGATGTGGGGCAGGGGGCCGTCCATGCTCTGGTTCGAGGCCTGGCCTGTCCTGGTGATGACAGGCCTGCTCTGGCTGGTCTTCGCGGGCCAGCTGCTCGCCGACGCCTACGGCCAGGGCGACGCGGTCTTCGTGTTCGGCGCGCTGTCGAAGGTCGGGCTGGACTATGGCCTGTGGTGGACGCCGCTGACCCACATGTTCCTGCATGCGGGTTGGCTGCACATCGCCATGAACAGCGCCGCGTTGGTGGCCTTGGGGCCCGCGATCGCCCAGCGGCTGGGACGCGACGCCCTCGGCGGTCTGCTGTTCCTGGTCTTCTTCCTGGTCTGCGGCTTGGCCGGCGGAGCGGCCTTCCTGCTGCTGGCCCCGGCGAACGTTCCGGCGGTCGGCGCCTCGGGCGCGATCTTCGGCCTGTGGGGCGCCGTCGCCCGGCTGGCCGCTCCGGGACAGATCAAGCTGACGCCGCTGTTCTCACGCGGCGTCGCCCAGCAGGTCGGCTCGGCGATCGTCTCCAACCTGCTGGTCGTCGGTCTGGGCGCCGCCTATGGCCTGGCGTCGAACCAGGGGATCATCGGCATCGCCTGGCAGGCCCACCTGGGCGGGTTCGTCGCCGGAATCCTGCTGATCCAGGTCATGCCGGTGCGCTTCCACTGGCTGAAGGGCCTGCCCAAGGGCTCGCAGCCGTTCTGATCGGCTGCTAAGCTGTTTCCGTCGAAAAGGAGCCGGCGGGTCAGGTAAGCCCCGCCAGGCCGCAAGGCCCTCCGTCCATCCGGACCCTCGGCAAGCCCAGGCGCTCACGCGTCGCCGGGCTTGGCGAGGCCGTGTCCGGGCAGGAATCCGGCCGTCTCTCCAGGCCCCATTCCAGACCCATGTCGGAGAGACCACCATGCCCAGGATCATCGCCAATCTCGGCGTCGTCACCCAGATCAACGTCTTCACCGCGCCGCAAGGCGGACAGGACGCCCTGATCGACTTCCTGAAGGACGCTGCCCAGGCCGCCAGCGGCGTCGACGGCTGGCTGTCGGCCAGCCTGCACCGCGAGCTCGGCGGAAGCCGCGTCGTCAACTACGCGCAGTGTACGGACCAGGCCGCCATGCGCCGCGTCTTCCAGGCGTTGGACGCAGGCGGCTGGATCGACGGCAACAGGCGCCTCGGAAACGCCTCGCCGGGGCTCTATGAAGTCGTCTATACCCTCGAAAAATAGAACAGGGTCGCGCGGTCCTCACCGGACCGCGCAGCCTTCGCAGGACAGACGAACGCGCATGATCGGCAAGCTCAACCACGTCGGCGTGGCCACGCCCTCCATCGACGAGTCGGTGAAGATGTACCGCGACCTGCTGGGCGCGACCTCGCACACCGAGAAGTGGGCCATGCCCGAGCAGGGCGTGTGGGTCTGCTTCGTCAACCTGCCCAACAGCCAGATCGAGCTGATCGAGCCCTATGGCGAGGCCTCGCCGATCCACGGCTTCCTGGCCAAGAACCCCAAGGGCGGCCAGCACCACATCTGCTTCGAGGTGGAGAACATCTTTGAGGCCCGCGACAGCCTGGTCGCCAAGGGCGCCACGGTGCTGGGCGAACCGCGCATCGGCGCCCACGGCACCCTGATCATCTTCGTTCACCCGAAAGACATGGGCGGCATGCTTGTCGAGCTCATGGAAACCCCTAAGGAAGCCCACTGATGGGTCCCGTCACCTGCATCGCCGTCTATCTGACCATCTGGTGGACCACGCTGTTCGCCGTGCTGCCGCTGGGCAACCGCACCTTCAAGGAGATGGGGATCGAGCCGCCGCCCGGCGCCGACCCCGGCGCGCCGGTCAATCCGAACCTGAAGCGCAAGTTCTTCACGACGACCTGGGTGTCGGCCCTGGTCATGGCCGCGCTGCTGCTGGTCATCCACTTCGGGCTGATCCAGCTGCCGGCTCTGCCCGCCACCTATTGATCACAGGAATGGCGCCCAAGCCTTGGGCGGGCGACGTCATATTTGCCGGCATTCGCCCAATCCGTGGGCGAACTTCGCCAACTGGTCAGGCCAGACGCAATCGGGCGCCCCGAACAGTCGTTCGGGGCATAACCTCAGACTCACGAGGCCGGCTTTTCCGACCTTGCTCTGTGGCGTCTTCCCCGACGATGACTTGAAAGGCCGCGCGAGGACCGCGCGGCCTTCTTTTCTTTGTCCACAGCATTGGCTCAGCCATCTTTTMGCCGCGCGCGTTGCCAAGCTGACGCCCAAGCGGCTATCTCAACGCCTCGAATTACCCGGAGACGTCTCGTCCATGCGCCTGTCGCGCTATTTCCTGCCCGTTCTGAAAGAAGCCCCCTCCGACGCCCAGATCGTTTCGCACCAGCTGATGCTGCGCGCGGGCATGATCCGCCAGGAGGCGGCGGGCATCTACGCCTGGCTGCCGCTGGGCCTGAAGGTGCTCAAGAAGGTCGAGCAGATCGTCCGTGAAGAAATGGATCGGGCCGGCGCGATCGAACTGCTGATGCCGACGATCCAACTGGCCGACCTGTGGCGCGAGAGCGGCCGCTACGAGGCCTATGGCGACGAGATGCTGCGCATCACCGATCGCAACAAGCGCGATCTGCTCTACGGCCCCACCGCCGAGGAAGTCGTCACGGACATCTTTCGGGCTCACGTGCGGAGCTACAAGGAACTGCCCAAGAACCTCTACAACATCCAGTGGAAGTTCCGGGACGAGACCCGTCCGCGCTTCGGCGTGATGCGCGGCCGCGAGTTCCTGATGAAGGACGCCTACAGCTTCGACCTCGACGCCGAGGGCGCGCGCAAGGCCTACAACCGCATGTTCGTGGCCTATCTGAACCTGTTCTCGCGCATGGGCCTGAAGGCCGTGCCGATGCGCGCCGACACCGGCCCGATCGGCGGCGACCTGTCCCACGAGTTCATCGTCCTGGCCGACACCGGCGAAAGCGCCGTCTTCTGCCACAAGGACCTGGTCGAGATGGCCGCGCCCGGCCCGGACGTCGACTGGTTCGGCGACCTGCAGCCGCTGGTGAACCAGCGCACGGCGCTCTACGCCGCCACCGAGGAAATGCACGACGAGGCGGCCTTCGACGCCATTCCCGAGGGCGACCGCCTGTCGGCGCGCGGCATCGAGGTGGGCCACATCTTCTCGTTCGGGACCAAGTATTCCGAGCCGATGAAGGCCCTGGTCACCGGACCGGACGGCAAGGACGTGCCGGTCCAGATGGGCAGCTACGGCGTCGGCGTTTCGCGCCTGCTGGGCGCGATCATCGAGGCCAGCCATGACGAGGGCGGCATCATCTGGCCCGAGTCCGTCGCTCCGTTCGACGTGAGCATCATCAACATGCGCCAGGGCGACGCCGCCTGCGACGAAGCCTGCGAGACCGCCTACCAGGCGCTCAAGGCCGCCGGCCGCGATCCGCTCTAT
Source organism: Caulobacter sp. P1_D6 (assembly GCF_056406095.1). Classification (NCBI taxonomy): domain Bacteria; kingdom Pseudomonadati; phylum Pseudomonadota; class Alphaproteobacteria; order Caulobacterales; family Caulobacteraceae; genus Caulobacter; species Caulobacter sp. P1_D6. The sequence continues at coordinate 6,557 of NZ_JBFUAW010000019.1, forward strand.
GACGACACCGACACCCGGGGCGGCGCCAAGTTCGCGACCGCCGACCTGATCGGCGTGCCGTGGCAGCTGATCGTCGGTCCCAAGGGCATCGCCGAGGGCCTGGTCGAGATCAAGAACCGCAAGACCGGGGAGCGCCACAGCGCCCCGCTGGCCGATGTGATCGCTCAGCTCTCTGGCCCCAAAACGGACCGGGCCGCCTGATGGCTCTCGGCGCCGGCCCGTTCGGAACCTGGGAACGCACCGTCGCCTGGCGGTACCTGCGCAACAAGCGCAAGAACGGCGGCGTGGCGCTGATCGCCATCATCTCGTTCGCGGCGGTGATGCTGGCGGTCTTCGCCCTGATCACCGTGATGAGCGTGATGAACGGCTTCCGGGCTGAGCTTCTGGGCCGGCTGCTGGGCTTCAACGGTCACGTCTATGCCCAGGGCCCGCTGCTGAACGGACCGGACCGCGACGGCGTCATCGGCCGCATCAAGGCCGTGCGCGGCGTGACCCAGGCCGCGCCGATGGTCGAGGCCCAGGCCATGGTCATCGGCCCGAGCCAAGTGTCCGGCGCCATCGTGCGCGGGGTCACCCCGGCCGACCTGCGCGGCATGAAGATGATCTCGACCAACATCAAGCGCGGCTCGCTGGCCGGGTTCGGCGAAGGCGAATACGGCGGCGACATCGTGCTGATCGGCGACCGCATGGCCCGCAACCTGGGCCTGTCGGTTGGTGACGCCATCACCCTGATCTCGCCCTCCGGCCCGGCCACGGCGTTCGGCACCTCGACGCGCGAGAAGGACTATACGGTCGGCGGCATCTTCAGCGTGGGCATGAGCCAGTTCGACGAGAGCTTCGTCTATATGGCGCTGCCCCAGGCCCAGCTGTTCTTCGGCCGCGACACCTCGATCGACTATGTGGAGATCAAGGTCACCGACCCGGACAAGGCCAAGGAGATCAAGCCGATCATCGAGCAGGCCTCCGGCCCGGGCGCCTTCGTCCAGGACTGGATGGACAAGAACTCCAGTTACTTCAACGCCCTGCAGGTCGAGCGCAAGGTGATGCGGCTGATCCTGTTCTTCATCGTCGCCATCGCCACCCTGAACATCATCTCGGCCCTGGTCATGCTGGTGAAGAACAAGGGCCGCGACATCGCCATCCTACGGACCATGGGCGCCAGCCAGGCTTCGATCCTGCGGATCTTCGTCATGGCCGGCGCCTCGATCGGCCTGTCGGGCACCCTGGCGGGCCTGCTGCTGGGCACGCTGTTCTGCGCCAATATCACCGCCATCCAGAACTTCGTGGAGTGGGTGACGGGTACGGCGGTGTTCAGTGCCGACATCTATTTCCTGGCCCACATCCCGGCCAAGATCGACTGGGCCGAGGTGGCCAGCATCGTCGGCATCTCGACGGCCATGAGCATCCTGGCCACCCTGCCGCCCGCCATCCGCGCCTCGCGGCTCGATCCGGTCGAGGCCCTTCGCTATGAGTGATCCCACCCAGCCCGTGGCCAGCCCCGTCCTGGCCCTGCGCGGCGTCGAGCGCACCTATGTCACCGAGGCCGGGGCTCTGAACGTGCTGCGCGGCGTCGACCTGGACGTCTATCCAGGTGAAGTCGTGGGCCTGATAGGACCGTCCGGTTCGGGCAAGTCGTCGCTGCTGCACGCGGCCGGCCTGCTGGAAAAGCCCAACGCCGGCTTGATCGCCCTGGACGGCCGCGACTGCTCCAAGCTGTCCGAGCGCCAGCGCACCAAGGTGCGGCTGTCGACGGTGGGCTTCGTCTACCAGTTCCACCACCTGCTGCCCGAGTTCAGCGCCGTCGAGAACGTGGCCATGCCGGCCATGATCGCAGGCAAGAGCCGGGGCGAGGCGCGGGCCGCCGCCACCGAGATGCTGAACCAGCTCGGCCTGGCCGAGCGGCTCAACCACCAGCCGGGCCAGCTTTCCGGCGGCGAGCAGCAGCGCGTGGCGATCGCCCGGGCCCTGGCCAATCATCCCAAGCTGCTGCTGGCCGACGAGCCGACCGGCAACCTCGACCCGACCAATTCGGCGGCGGTGTTCCAGGCGCTGTACGAGCAGGCCCGCCAACGTGGCGTCGCGGCCCTGATCGCCACGCACAACATGGAGCTGGCCCGCTATATGGACCGGGTCTTCGCCCTGAAGGACGGACACCTAGTGCCCCAGACCTTCTAGCTAGAACAGGTACCGCAGCGCGGTCTGCACCACCGTCTGGGTCTGCTGGGGCGCCTCGCCCAGGCGGACCCGTTCGGGCCGGTCGCTGTCGATGTGCAGGCCCTCGAACACCAGGTGGACGTCCGGCCGCACGTCCCAGCGATAGGCGACCAGCGCGGCCCAGCCGTGCTCGGCGTTGTTGTCGACCGCCTTGTTGGTGCGGTCGGTGGTCGAGAACTGATCCAGCCGCCCGGTCAACGAACCGGGCCCCAGATCCCGGGTCACCGAGACATAGGTCGCCTGGAAGCCGACATCGGTCCAGACGCCGTAGGCGGTGGACTTGCCCATCAGGGTCTCGCCCTGCATCGCCTGGGCGCGCAGGTGGGTGGCGGCGTCGATGTCCCAGCGGGCGCCCAGGTTGAAGAACCGCGTCTCCCAGGACCATTCGTGATTGTCGACGGTCGTCCGGTCGCCGTCGTTGTCGTAGGCGAACAGGTCCAGCATCAGGTTCGGGCTGGGCCGCCACTCGAGGCGCGCGTAGACGCCGGCGCGGCCGTCCAGCTCGCGCACCGGGGTCGTGAACGGCGCCTGCCGCTTGGCCATGAACGGGCTGAGCGGCGGCAGCGGGAAATCGCCCGTGGCGCTGGACTTCAGGTCGTGCAGCGCCCAGCCGCGGAAGGTCAGCAACGTGCCCGAGGTGTCGCCGTGGGTGAAGACGCCGACCGTCGCGGCCAGTTTCTGGCCGGCGAGCGCGCCGCGCGCGGTGGCCTCCAGCCCGACGACCTTGATCTCCTCCGCCACCCAGCTGTTGATCGCCGAGGGGGTGATCGTGTCGGGCACGGACCATTCCAGCCCGTCGTGCTCCAGCGAGATCGGCGGGTACATCAGGCCGGCGCGGGCGTTCAGCCTCACGCTGCCGGCCGTGTCGCCGCGATAGGTCAGATAGGCTTCGCCGGCGTCGACCACGCGGTCCTGGGCCTGCTGGCTCTGGGCGATGATCACCGCGCCGAGGCGGGAGGAGAAGCGCGGGTTCCAGACGATCGAGGATTCGCCGAGCGCGACCTCGCCGCCGTCCCCGAACCGCCCCTTGCCCAGGCCGCCGTCGATCCACGAGGTCTCGCCGTCGGCGGCGCCCAGGCGCAGGTCGATCAGGCCCGAAACGGTCTGGCGCGAGAACAGGTCGGCCTCGGCGCGGGCGTCGATCGCCGCCGACAGCCCGACGGTCGCGGCCATGAGCGCGACGAACTTCCGCAATGATTTCTCCCCCAACGGAGGAAAGCTAGTCCGACGCGTGCTGAGATTGAGTTAAGCGCCGCGGGTCAGAGCAGAGCGCGGCGCAAGGCCGCATGGAAGCCCGCCTGATCGATCTTCTTGATCACCCGCGCATTCGGCGCCCGGCGTTTCAGCGCCGGATCGGCCACCTCGATGTCGGGCAGGATCGTGTGTGAAACGCTCAGATAGCCGCGCGTCAGCTCGCCCATCGTCTCGACGTCGACCACGGCCATCTCGGCCTCCAGGATCAGGCTCTCGTCCAGCGCCACGGCGCAGGTCAGGGCGTCGGGGTGCAGGCTGCCGTCCAGGTGCTGGGTCTCCTGGGCGAAGGCCAGGGAGGTGCGGTTGACCTGGGTGAAGAACCTGGCGCGCGGCGTGCCCAGGGCGTCCAGCGCCGCCAGTTGCTCCAGGTCCAGCAGACCGTCGCGCAGGGTCTCCGTCCAGGTGACGATGGTCATCGGGAAGCCGGCGTTGATGACGATCTTGGCCGCCTCCGGATCGACATAGAGGTTGTACTCGGCCGCCGGGGTGACGTTGCCGACGCCGTTGTCCGTGCCGCCCATGATCCACAGGTGCTTGACGGCCTGGGCGATGCGCGGCTCGCGCAGAAAGGCCAGGGCGATGTTGGTCAGGGCGGCTTGGGCGATCAGGGTGATCTCGCCGGGCGCCGCCATCACCCGCCGCACGATCTCGTCGGCGGCGTGGCCGGGGGAGGGGCGCTGGACCGCTTTCGGAAAGCCGCTATCGCTCATGCCGTCGGCCCCGAACACATAGATCGCGTCCAAAGGCGCGCGGGTGAACGGCCGCTGGGCGCCCAGATAGACCGGAACTTCGCCGCCGCGCTCGCAGGCCTCCAGGGTGGCCAGGGCGTTCTCGGCGTGCTGCTCGAAGCCGACATTGCCGTGGGCGATGGTGATGGCCTCGACGCTCACGCCGGGACGGCGCAGGGCGAGCATCAGGGAGAACACGTCGTCCCCGGCGGTGTCGGTGTCGATGATCAGGCGCATGGGGCGATCTGCGCCGATCCGCCCGCCAAATCCACCGGAATCGCCGTTCTGGCCCGTTGGCGCGAGGCCGCGACAAAAAAGCTCGCAATCGAACAAGGGTCTCTTGCGCATGAGAACAAAAGTGGAATATAGAACAAACAAGCAACGACCGCAGGAGGGTTCCCATGGTCCGTATCGCGCGTGAGTCTTTGGCGCTTGTATCTGTCGCCAGCTTCGTCTGGATGATGTGCCAGGTCGCCCAGTTGGTGGCCTGAGTCGTGTAGCCATGAGGTGCGGTGATGTCGGGCAATGAAGGGCAGGGGTTCGTCCACCTTCGCGTGCGCTCGGCCTATTCGCTGCTGGAAGGCGCCATCAAGGCTGACAAGATCCCGGGCCTGGCCGCAGCGGCCGGCATGCCGGCGGCGGGTCTGGTGGATCGCAACAACCTGTTCGGGGCGCTGGAATATTCCGTCTATTCCAAGGACTACGGGGTCCAGCCGATCATCGGCTGCGCCCTGGCGGTCTCGGGGGTAGGGGCCGGGCCGACCGAACGCTGGGCCCGCACGCCGACCATCACCCTGCTGGCCCAGAGCGAGCGGGGCTATCTGAACCTCTCGGAACTTTCGTCCCTGGCCTATCTGGAAAGCGGCGAGATGGCCGAGCCGGTGGTGCCCTGGGCCAAGGTGGTCGCGCACGCCGAGGGGCTGATCCTGTTGTCGGGCGGCACCGACGGTCCGGTCGACGCCCTGCTGGCCGCCGGCAAGACCGCCGAGGGCGAGGCGGCCCTGGCCGAGATGCAGCGGGTGTTCGGCGACCGCTTCTATGTCGAGCTTCAGCGCCACGGCCTGCCACGCCAGGCCGCCGCCGAGCCGGGTCTGGTCCAATGGGCCTATGAGAACGACGCGCCGCTGGTCGCCACCAACGACGTCTATTACGCCAAGCCCGCCCTCTACGACGCCCACGACGCCCTGCTGTGCATTTCCGACGGCGCGTTTGTCGGCCAGGACGAGCGCCGGCGGGTGACGCCCGAGCATTGGTTCAAGCCGGCCGAGGACATGCGCAAGCTGTTCGCCGACCTGCCGGAAGCCTGCGACAACACCCTCGACATCGCCCGCCGCTGCGCCTTCATGGTGCAGAAGCGCGACCCGATCCTGCCCAGCTTCCCCACCGGCGACGGCCGCAGCGAGCCCGAGGAACTGACCCACCAGGCCCGGGAAGGCCTGAAGATGCGCCTGGCCGCCCTGGATAAGCTGGCGGTCGAGGAGCAGGTCTATTGGGACCGGCTGGACTTCGAGCTCTCCATCATCATCAAGATGGGCTTCCCCGGCTACTTCCTGATCGTGTCGGACTTCATCAAGTGGGCCAAGGAGCACGGCATCCCCGTGGGTCCCGGGCGGGGTTCGGGCGCCGGGTCGCTGGTCGCCTGGGTGCTAACCATCACCGACCTCGACCCGCTGCGCTTCGGCCTGCTCTTCGAGCGGTTCCTGAATCCCGAGCGGGTTTCCATGCCCGACTTCGACATCGACTTCTGCCAGGAGCGGCGGGAAGAGGTGATCGTCTACGTGCAGGAGAAGTACGGCCGCGACCGCGTGGCCCAGATCATCACCTTCGGCTCCCTGCAGGCCCGCGCCGTGCTGCGCGACGTCGGCCGGGTGATGCAGCTGCCGCTGGGCCTGGTCGACCGGCTCTGCAAGATGGTGCCCAACAACCCGGCCGCGCCGGTGACCCTGGCCCAGGCCATCGACATCGAGCCGCGCCTCAAGCAGGCCCGCGACGAGGACGGCAACGTCAAGGCGTGCCTGGACGTCGCCCTGCAGCTGGAAGGCCTGTTCCGCAACGCCTCGACCCACGCCGCCGGCGTGGTGATCGGCGACCGGCCCCTGACCCAGCTGACCCCGCTCTACAAGGATCCGCGCTCGGACCTGCCGGCCACCCAGTTCAACATGAAGTGGGTCGAGAGCGCCGGCCTGGTGAAGTTCGACTTCCTGGGCCTGAAGACCCTGACGGTGCTGGACCGGGCTGTGAAGCACCTGGCCAAGCGCGGCGAGATCATCGACCTGGGCAAGCTGCCCTTCGACGACACCAAGACCTACGAGCTTCTCGCCTCCGGCCAGACGGTCGGCGTGTTCCAGCTGGAAAGCCAGGGCATGCGCGACACCCTGCGCAAGATGCGCTGCGGCTCGATCGAGGAGATCACCGCGCTGATCTCGCTGTACCGCCCGGGTCCGATGGACAACATCGACACCTTCGTGGACTGCAAGTTCGGCCGAAAGCCCGTCGACAACCTGCACCCCTCGCTGGAGGTGGTGCTGAAGGAGACCTACGGCGTCATCGTCTACCAGGAACAGGTGATGCAGATCGCCCAGATCCTGGCGGGCTACAGCCTGGGCGAAGCCGACCTTCTACGCCGGGCCATGGGCAAGAAGAAGAAGGAGGAAATGGATCTCCAGAAGATCCGTTTCGTCGCTGGGGCCAAGGACAAGAACGTCCCCGAGGAGCAGTCCGGCTCGATCTTCGAACTGGTGGCCAAGTTCGCCGGCTACGGCTTCAACAAGTCGCACGCCGCCGCCTACGCCCTGATCGCCTATCAAACGGCCTGGCTGAAGGCCAATACGCCGGTCGAGTTCCTGGCCGCGTCGATGAGCCTGGATCTGTCGAACACCGACAAGCTGGCGGTCTTCCACCAGGACGCCCGGCGCTTCGACATCACCGTGCGGCCGCCGGACGTCAATCGCTCGGGCGCCGACTTCGAGGTCGAGAACGGCGAGGTGCTGTACGCGCTGGGCGCCGTGCGCAACGTCGGCCTGGAGGCGATGAAGCACCTGGTCGCCATCCGCGAGGAGGGCGGTCCGTTCCGCGACATCTTCGACTTCGTCGAGCGGGTCGATCCCAAGCTGGTCAACAAGCGGGCGATCGAGAACCTGGCGCGGGCCGGGGCCTTCGACTCCCTGTCCAAGAACCGCGCCCAGATCTTCGCCTCGGCCGACGTGCTGATCGCCCACGGCCAGAGCATCGCGGCCGATCGCCAGGGCGGCCAGCATGCGCTGTTCGGCGGCGACCCGGCCGCCGGCCGTCCGCGCCTCAAGAAGACCGAGCCCTGGAGCCAGGTTGACCTGCTGGACGAGGAGCTGGCCGCCGTCGGCTTCTACCTGACCGGCCACCCGCTGGACGACATGGTCGGCGTGCTGCGCCGCCGGCGCACCCACATGCTGACCGAGGTGATCCCGCGCGCCGAGGCCGGCATGGAGGCCTTCCGGATGTGCGGCGTGGTCCGCCGCCGCCAGGAGCGGGCCTCGCAGAGCGGCGAGCGCTTCGCCTTCGTCTCGCTGTCGGATCCCAGCGGCGAATACGAGGTGCTGTTCCCGCCCGAGGCCCTGCGCAAGTGCCGCGAGGTGCTGGAGCCCGGCAAGGCGGTGTCGATCAAGGTTCGCGCCAAGGCCCGCGACGGCGAGGTGCGGTTCTTCGGGGACGACGCCGAGCCCATCGAGAAGGCCATCGAGAACATGGTGGCGGGCCTGCGCCTGCACCTGTCGCCTTCGGCCACCGAGATCGAGGCCTTGCGGAAGCGGCTGGAACCGGCCGCTTCGCCGCGCGGCGGCGAGGTCAGCCTGATCGCCGCCCTGGGCGGCGGCCGCGAGATCGAAATGAAGCTGCCCGGCCGCTACACCCTGGACGCCGCCCTGCGCGGCGCCCTGAAGACCGCGCCGGGCGTGGCGCTGCTGGAAGACGTCTAGGATGGCCGCCCGACGGCGCTTGGGAGCGGGCTTCCGGCCCTTGGCGTTGACTGCGCTTGAGATCGGTTGGCCTGGTGTCGGTTCGGGCCGCTTTCTTACGTCTTGAAGAGAAGGCCGGGTCCACCGGCTCGCGTTCACATCACGCGCCGGGCTTTGGCGCGACTATCAGGGAGAGAGGCCATGGCCAGACACGAAGGCGGCTGCCAGTGCGGCGCGGTGCGATACGCGGTCGAGGTCTCGCTCGACAACCTGATCACCTGCAACTGCTCGCGGTGCGGCAGGCTGGGATCGGTGCTGGCCTTCGCGCCGGCCTCGGCGTTCGAGCTGAAGCAGGGGCAGGACGCCCTGACCGAATACCGCTTCAACACCCACAAGATCGCGCACCTGTTCTGCAAGACCTGCGGCATCGAGTCCTTCGGCCGCGGCGTCGGGCCGGACGGGACGGAGATGGCGGCGATCAATGTCCGCTGCCTGGACGACGTCGACGTGTTCGCGCTGGAACCGCACAAGTTCGACGGCAAGTCGCGCTAGGGCGATTCATAGTCGAGCCTGATCCCCGAGTTTGCTGTCCGCCACGAACACGTCTGTCGGCCGCCACCGACAATCGGTTCGCGCCATGATCCACGGGGCAGGTTTCGGGCTGGACGCCGGTGGCCGTTTCCGCCCCCTTCCGGTCCTTGGCGGGGTCGGTTTCTGGCACCTGCTGGAACCCTAGGCGATGTCCGAGACACCCGTTAGATGGCGCGCCAGCGGGCTCCCGCCGGATCGGTCATTTCGCCCCGGGCAATTTGATCCCCAGCAGGACCAGTCGGTCGCCAGTGATCCCGAACCAGTGAGGTACGCCCGCGGGGATCAGAATGACGTCGCCTGGGCCGAGTGTCCGTGTCACACCGCCCTCGATCTGGCTTCCCTCGATCAAGTTGGCGTTTTTGACCTTTGAATCGGCCATGGCCCCGCCCGAAACAAGCGTGCCAGAACCTTCCAGGACGATTGCGTATTCCGCTTCGGCGGGGTGAACGGCGGGGCGGCCCGGCTTCTTCCATATTTCGATCGCCGCCACGGTCGCGCCATCGCGAACCAGAGGGCGCCACATGAACCCCTGGTCGGGTTTCATCGTGGCGAGCATCTCGCGTAGTTGAGCTTGGACATCCGCGCCGCTCGCGAAACCGGAGGGGCCGGTTGCTTGAGCAGGGCTCGTCTGCGCGCAAGCGACGCCTGACGAGAGCGCAAGCAGCAACGACGTCGCGCAGATCGTGAAGGCTCTAGCCATTGTCTTCACCGCAGCTCTCCCTGGGTCGTGAACCATAAACGCGAATGGCCGCTTCCGCCTACGTTAGCTGCTCCCCCTCGGGGGGAGTGTCGCGGAGCGACCGAGAGAGCCATCGCCGCCGATTCAAAGCTAGCCCCGTCCGGCCCGCCAGGCCACCTCCGCCAGACGGTGAGGATTTGACCGCGTCGGCTAACCATCCCTGAGGGTCAAGCCGCCCCTACCAGGCCATGGCGCGGCAATTGGGCAGGCGGGCGCGGCTGAGGCGGCGATGGGCGGCCTTGCCGCAGCCGACGATCATCGGCGCGTCGGCCCCGCGCAGCAGCGGCAGGTCGTCGAGGCTGTCGGTGTAGGCATAGGCCCAGCGCTTGCCGTGGCCCGCCTCGGCCAGGGCCTGGCACTTGCGTTGGTTGCGGCAATGGACGTCGGCCACCCAGCCGCCGGCCCGGCGCTTGAGCGAGGTGCCCAGCACCACGATGGGCCGGTTCAGCGGGGTGATCAGGGCCTGGGCCAGCACGGTCGGCGCGGCGGTGACCACCACCACCTCGTCGCCATGGGCCAGATGCTCGTCGAGCGTTTCCATGCCCTGCCCGCGCCAGCGCAAGGGCAGGGTCTTGGCCTGGAACTGGCCGGCGAAGTCCGCGCAGGACTCGCGCAGCTTGCGCTCGCACAGCCCGACCGTGGCGATCCACAGCAGGATCGAGGCCCCGGCCCGGCGGGTGCGGGGCGCGATCACCATCGGAATGGCGACCGGGGCGACCAGCAGCGTGGCCAGAAGTCGGGGAACGGAGCGGCGAACCCGGCCCCACAGCCACAGCGCCGTGGAATCGCCATCCAGCAGAGTGCCGTCGAGATCGAAGACCGCGAGCATGGCCTTCTCCTAGCGTCCGAACCTGTCAGGCATGTGTCACGCCTGTGGGCAGGGTGTGTCGGTCTGTGGATAAAACGCGGTGAAAGCCGGTTTCGCCTCAGGGCGGGGAGGCGGCCGCCCGGCGCGAAATCGCCTTCGAAAGCGACCGCACGGGGCACGAACCCGCGCGTTGGGGCTTGCTTTCTGGTCCGTTCACGCCTATTTGCGCGGCCATTCCACACGTGGACGTGCGGCGACGCCGGGGAGACATCCCGTCGTTACCGTTCCGGTCCCGGTCCGAATCGTCGGAGCGGGGGTGTCCACGGAGGTTCAACCGGAAGAAGGAGACCTATCATGGCGCTTCCCGAATTCTCCATGCGTCAGCTCTTGGAAGCTGGCGCCCACTTCGGCCACCAGACGCACCGCTGGAACCCGAAGATGGACCGCTACATCTTTGGTTCGCGTTCGAACATCCACATCATCGACCTGTCGCAGTCGATCCCGCTCCTGCACCAGGCTCTGGTGAAGGTGCGTGAAGTCGCCGCCGCCGGCGGCCGCGTGCTGTTCGTCGGCACCAAGCGCCAGGCTTCGGACCCGGTCGCCACCGCGGCCAAGCGCTGCGCCCAGTACTACGTCAACCACCGCTGGCTCGGCGGCACCCTGACCAACTGGCGCACCGTCTCGGGCTCGATCGCGCGTCTGCGCGAACTCGAAGGCATCATGGGCGGCGAAGGCCAAGGCCGTTCCAAGAAGGAACTGCTGCAGCTGACCCGCGAGCGCGACAAGCTGGAGCTGTCGCTGGGCGGCATCAAGGACATGGGCGGCATCCCCGACATCATGTTCGTGATCGACACCAACAAGGAAGCGATCGCGATCCTGGAAGCCCGCAAGCTGAACATCCCGGTCGTCGCCATCCTCGACACCAACTGCGATCCAGACGGCATCACCTATCCGATCCCGGGCAACGACGACGCCGCCCGCGCGCTGCAGCTGTACTGCGACCTGATCGCCGACGCCGTCCTGGACGGCCTGGCCGCCGGCCAAGCCAACTCGGGCGTCGACCTGGGCGCCTCGATCGCTCCGATCGAACCGACCCTGGCTCGCGAACTGACCCCGGAACCGGTGGCTGAAGCCGCCGCCGCCCCGGTCGCCGCCGAGGAAGTCGCTGCACAGGAAGCGGCGTTTGAAGCCGCCGCTGCTCCCGAAGCGGCCCCGGCCGTCGAAGCCGCTCCGGAAGCCGCTCAAGAAGCGACCGCCGAAGCGATCGAAGCCGTCGCCGAAGAGCCGGCCGCGAGCTGATTTTCCGATCGCCGGGTCGGGATTTCGGTCCCGATCCGGTCTTCGTGAACCTGACATGCGACCGGGCTATCAAGCCCGGTCGTAATTTTGTTTCACGCGTTTCCTAAAAGGCGACCCGGTCGCGGTGGGAAACGCTCCGATATTCAATGGAGGAACTCATGGCTGAAGTGACCGCTGCGCTGGTGAAAGAGCTGCGCGAAAAGTCCGGCGTCGGCATGATGGACTGCAAAAAGGCCCTCGTCGAAAACAACGGCGACATCGAAGCGTCCATCGACTGGCTGCGCGAGAAGGGCCTGTCCAAGGCCGCCAAGAAGGCCGACCGCGTCGCCGCTGAAGGCCTCGTCGGCATCGCCGTCCGCAACGACGGCGCCGGCATGACCGCCGCCGCCGTCGAAGTGAACGCCGAGACCGACTTCCTGGGCCGCAACGAGCTGTTCCAGAACGCCGTCCGCAAGATCGCGGCCGTCGGCCTGGACAACGACGGCGTGGACGCCATCAACGCGGCCAAGACCGCCGACGGCGACGTCGTGTCCGACACCCTGACCAACCTGATCGCCACGATCGGCGAGAACATGGTCCTGCGCCGCGCGGCCAAGTTCACCGTCGCCCAGGGCGCGGTGTCGTCCTACATCCACAACGCGACCGCTCCGGACCTGGGCCGCATCGGCGTGCTGGTGGCCATCGAAGGCGCCGGCGACCAGGCCAAGATCCTGGAGCTGGGCCGCAAGATCGCCATGCACGTGGCCGCGACCGCCCCGCTGTCGCTGTCGCCGGACGACCTGGACCAGGCCGCCATCGAGAAGGAGCGCCAGATCTTCACCGCGCAGGCGCTCGAGTCGGGCAAGCCCCCGGCCGTCGTCGAGAAGATGGTCGAAGGCCGCATCCGCAAGTTCCTGGAAGAAGTCGTGCTGCTGAAGCAGGCCTTCGTCATGAACCCGGACCAGACCGTCGAGCAGCTGGTCGCCGAGACCGGCAAGGAACTGGGCTCGCCGCTCACCGTGAAGGGCTTCGTTCGCCTGGCCCTTGGTGAAGGCGTGGAGAAGGCTCCGGAAGGCGATTTCGCCGCCGAAGTCGCCGCCATGGCCGGCCAAGCCTAAGTCTCTTCCGCCGCCTTCAGGGGCGGCGGACTGGACCGCCTATGAAAAGGCGCGGCGCGCATCGAGCGCGCGCCGCGCCTTTTTTGCGCCCGGGTCGCGCATCTGCACGCGATCTGGCCGGTTTCAGCCCGGAAAACCGATCCCACTTTTTCGGAACGCGCACTATGTTGCGTCCCGACGACTCAGGAAGAGCCTCCGCATGTCCGAACCTCAGCACAGACCCTACCGCCGCGTGCTTCTGAAGGTTTCGGGCGAGGTGTTGATGGGCGACACGCCCTACGGCATCGACACCAAGACCGTCGAATCGGTGGCCGAGGACATCCGCGAGATCGTCCAGTCCGGCGTCGAGCTGTGCCTGGTGATCGGCGGCGGCAACATCTTCCGCGGCATGGCCGGCGCGGCCAAGGGCATGGAGCGCTCCAGCGCCGACTACATGGGCATGCTGGCCACGGTGATGAACGCCCTGGCCATGCAGGACGCCCTGGAGCGCATCGGCGTCTCCACCCGCGTGCAGTCGGCCATCCCGATGGCCACGGTCTGCGAGCCCTACATCCGCCGCCGGGCCCAGCGTCACCTTGAAAAGGGCCGGGTGGTGATCTTCGCCGCCGGCACCGGCAACCCGTTCTTCACCACCGACACCGCCGCGGCCCTTCGCGCCGCCGAGATGCAGTGCGACGCCCTGTTCAAGGGCACCAGCGTCGACGGCATCTACAGCGCCGATCCCAAGAAGGACCCGGCCGCCAAGCGCTACGACACGCTCAGCTACATGGACGTCCTGGCCAAGGACCTGCGGGTCATGGACGCCTCGGCCGTGGCGCTGATGCGCGACAACAACATTCCGATCGTGGTCTTCTCCATCAAGGGGCGCGGCAACCTGCTGAACGTCTTGAAGGGGCAGGGAACGCACACCGTCGTTTCCGGTGACCGCGCCGCTTAAACTTCCAGCGAAGAGAGCCCAAGCCATGGCCACCGCCGAAAAACCCGTCCTATCCGGTTACAAGGACCGCATGGACAAATCCGTCCTGTCCCTGAAAGAGGACTTCGCCGGTCTGCGCACCGGTCGCGCCTCGTCCAGCCTGTTGGACCAGATCATGGTCAACGCCTACGGCTCGATGGTGGCGCTCAACACCGTGGCCTCGATCAGCGTGCCCGAGCCGCGCCAGATCAACGTCAACATCTGGGACAAGGGCGTTGTCGCGGCGGTCGAGAAGGCCGTGCGCAATTCCGATCTGGGCCTGAACCCGGTTGTCGAGGGCAACAACCTGCGCATCCCGATCCCGCCTCTGACGGAAGAGCGCCGGAAGGATCTGTCGAAGATCGCCGGCAAATATGCCGAGGCCCAGAAGGTCGCGGTCCGCAACATCCGTCGTGACGCCAACGACGACCTCAAGAAGGCCGAGAAGGCTTCCGTCATCAGCGAAGACGAGCTGAAGAAGATGGAGACCGAGGTCCAGAAGATGACCGACGAGGCCATCAAACGCATCGACGAGGCCTTGAAAACCAAAGAACAAGAGATCATGCAGGTTTAGCATCGACCTGCGTTGTGGGGGGCGATGAGGGAAGGCTGAAGCGCATGGCGCCGACGACCGGCCTGCAGAATGTCTCGACGCGCCCCGGGGGCGCGAAGTCGGGGCAATCTCTGCATGTGGCCATCATCATGGACGGCAATGGCCGATGGGCGAAGCGGCGCAACCTGCCGCGCGTCCTGGGCCATCGGGCCGGCGTCAACGCCCTGAAGCGGACCGTCGAAGGCGCCGCCGACCTGGGCGTGGGCGTGATGACGGTGTTCGGTTTCTCCACCGAGAACTGGAGCCGGCCGCCGCAGGAGGTGTCGGAACTGATGGGCCTGCTGAAGGCCTATCTGGAGTCCGATCTCGAGCGCCTGGCCCGCGAGGGCGTGAAGGTTCGGATCATCGGCCGCCGCACGGGCCTGGCCGCCGACGTGCTGGCCGTGATCGATCGGGCCGAGAGCCGGACCAGCCACAACAGCGACTTCCTGCTGCAGGTGGCGTTCAACTACGGCGGCCGCGCCGACATCGCCGACGCCGCCCGCGCCTTCGCAGAGGCCGTGGAGCGCGGCGAGGCCCGGGCCGCCGACATGAACGAGGCCGTGTTCGAACAATACCTGTCCACCGCCGGCGCGCCGGCCCCGGACCTCATCGTGCGCACCAGCGGCGAGCAGCGGATCTCGAATTTCCTGCTTTGGGAATGCGCCTACGCCGAACTCGTGTATCAGGACGTTCTGTGGCCGGACTATGGGCCCGAACACCTGGCCGCCGCGTTGACGGAGTATCGCAGCCGCGACCGTCGCTATGGAGGTATCGCCGTCGATGACGTCGCCGTCGCCGGCTAAACGTTTTAACTGGAGCAACCTGCGGATCCGTGTCGCTTCGGCCACGGTGCTGGTGCCTACGGTCGTGGCCGCCGTGTGGTTCGGGAACGTCTGGTTCCTGGGCCTGATCCTGGTCGGCGTGGCGCTCCTGGCCCGGGAGTGGGCGGAGATGAGCGCCCGCCGCGCCGCGCTGGGCGTGGCGGTGGCCATCGGCGCGGCCGTGGCGATCTCGGTGATCGTCGCCTTCCTCGGCCACTACTACATCACCTGGCCCGTGGTGATCGCCGGCGCCCTGGCCGCGGCCCTGATGGCGCGCGGCGCCGTCGAGCGCCGGGCCGACGCCGCCTATGGCGTGATCTACATCGCCCCGGCCGTCATCGCGATGATCTGGCTGCGCCGCATGGACGCCGGCCTCAGCTGGACCCTGCTGCTGTTCACGGTGACCTGGTTCGCCGACATCTTCGCCTTCGCGGTCGGCAGCCTGCTGAAGGGCCCCAAGCTGTGGCCGCGCTATTCGCCCAACAAGACCTGGTCGGGCTTCTTCGGCGGTCTGGTCGCCGCCTCGCTGGGCGCGGTCGGCATCGTGGCCCTGTCCCAGGCGCTTCCGGCCTTGCCCGACCTGCATCTGCCCTGGCCCGTCGCGGCCGCGATCGGCCTGCTGGGCGGCTTGGCCACCATGGCCGGCGACCTCTGGGAATCGATGCTCAAGCGCCGGTTCGGCGTGAAGGATTCGGGCGACCTGATCCCCGGCCATGGCGGCATGCTCGACCGCGTCGACGGCCTGATGTTCGCCGCGATCGTGGTCGCCGGCGCGCGACTGCTCGACCAGTGGGGATGGCTGCCTTGACCCCCACAAGCGAGGGTAGGGCCCGCAAGGTGGTGGTGCTGGGGTCGACGGGGTCCATCGGCGTTTCGACGCTGGACCTGTTCGAACAGGCCGAGGTCGCCGTCGAGATCCTGGCCCTGACAGCCGGCCGCAACGTCGAGAAACTGGCCGAGCAGGCGCTGCGCTGGAAGCCGCAGGTCGCGGTCATCGACGACGAGACGTGCCTGCCCGAACTGCGCGAACGCCTGGCCGGTTCCGGCGTGCGGGCCGCCGCCGGCGCCGCCGCCGTCTCCGAAGCCGCCGCCATGGGCGCGGACTGGGTGATGTCGGCCATCGTCGGCGCGGCGGGCCTGGCCCCGACCCTTGCCGCCGCCCGCACGGGCGCGGTCATCGCCCTGGCCAACAAGGAAAGCCTAGTCTGCGCCGGTCCGGCCCTGCTGGCCATCGCCCGCCAGGCCGGCGGCTCGGTGATTCCCGTCGATTCCGAGCACTCGGCGATCTTCCAGGTGCTGCAGCGCGATTGTATCGACCAGGTATCGCGCCTGATCCTGACGGCCTCGGGCGGACCCTTCCGCACCTGGGACAAGGCGGCCATGGCCCTGGCCACGCCGGAGCAGGCGGTGGCCCATCCCAACTGGTCGATGGGCGCCAAGATTTCGGTCGATTCCGCGACGATGATGAACAAGGGCCTCGAGATGATCGAGGCATCGTACCTGTTCGAGACCCCGCAAGAGCGCATCGACGTCGTGATCCACCCGCAGTCCGTGATCCACAGCCTCGTCGAATACGCCGACGGCTCGACCCTGGCCCAGCTGGGCCCGCCGGACATGCGCAGCCCGATCTCCTGCGCCTTCTCCTGGCCCCAGCGCCTGTCCTGGCCCGCCAAGCCCCTGAATCTGGCCGCCTACGGCCAGCTGACGTTCGAAGAACCGGACCTGGACCGCTTCCCGTCGATCGCCATCGCCCGCGAGGCCCTGCGCCTGGGCGGAGGGGCGCCGGCGGCGATGAACGCCGCCAACGAGGTGGCCGTCGCGGCCTTCCTTGACCGCCAGATCGGCTTTCTGGATATTGCCGGCGCGGTGGCGGGGACTCTTGAGCGCATGAACGGCCTAGGAAATTTGGCTCAGAGCGACGACAACGCCCTCGAGAGCGCGATGATGACGGACGCTTCGGCTCGCCGCATTGCGGCCGAGGTTGTCGGTCAAGTTCGCCGTCCAAACTGAAGACGAGAAGAAATCCGACATGCTCGGCTTCATCCAGTCCGCCGCGACCTACCTTATCGCCTTCCCGTTGGTGATCCTGCTGGTCGTGACGATTCACGAACTGGGACACTTCTGGGCGGCCAAGGCCTGCGGCGTGGCCATCGACCGATTCTCGATCGGGTTCGGCAAGCCGATCGCCAAGTGGCGCGACAAGGCGGGCGTGCAATGGCAGCTCGGCTGGCTGCCCCTGGGCGGCTACGTGCGCTTCTCGGGCGACGAGAACGTCGCCAGCGTGCCTGACCAGGACGACCTGCAGGCCTTGCGCGCCGAGATCGAGCGCCGCGAGGGCCGGGAAGCGGTCGCCCGCTACTTCCACTTCAAACCGCTGTGGCAGCGCGCGATCATCGTCGCGGCGGGCCCTGTCGCCAACTTCATCCTGGCCATCGTGCTGTTCGCGGCCCTGGTGGGCGTTTTCGGCGACGTCATCCGCCGGCCGATCGTCACCGGCGTGAACGCCGGCAGCCCGGTCGCCGAGGCGGGCTTCCGGCAGGGCGACGTCATCCTGTCGGTCGACGGCCGCAAGCTGAAGGACTTCACCGACCTGGATCAGTACGCGATGCTTCGCAGCGCGGTGCCGATCGATTTCGAGGTCAAGCGCGGCGACCAGACTCTGGCCCTGACGGCGACGCCGGCGCTCGCCGAGATCCCCGACGGCCTGGGCGGCAGCCAGAAGGGCGGCGTCCTGGGCTTCGGCGTTCCGGCGGTCGTCGACGAGGTGCAGCCGGGCGGCGCCGCCGAGCGGGCGGGCTTCAGGCGCGGCGACGTCGTGCAGCGCGCGGACGGGACGGCGATCAACAGCTTCGAGGACCTGACGGCCTTCGTGAAGCGACGCGGCGCGGTTCCGATCACCTTCGACGTCTATCGCGGCGGACAGACGATCCAGCTGGTGGCGACCCCGGCCCTGGGCGACGCGCCCATGGCCAACGGCAAGACCGAACGCCGCCTGATGCTGGGCCTGAGCCGGATGATGCCCCGCCAGTACATCGAACGGGTGCGCTACAATCCGATCCAGGCGCTCGGCTTCGGAGTCACCCGCACCTGGGGCGTGCTCGACACGACCGTCTACTATCTGGGCCGCATGATCCGCGGCGAGGTTTCGGCCGACCAGATCGGCGGCCCCATAGGCATCGCCAAGACGTCGGGGCAGATGGCCCAGATGGGCGCGGCGGCCGGCACGAATCTGCCCACCATGCTGCTCGGCGCGGGGGTCAATCTTCTCCAACTCGCCGCGTTCCTGTCGGTGAGCATCGGCTTCATGAATCTGCTGCCGATCCCCGTTCTGGACGGGGGCCATCTGCTGTTCTACGCCTACGAGGCGGTCGCGCGGCGACCTCTGGGGGCGCGGCTGCAAGCGGCCGGTTATCGGGTTGGCCTTGCACTGTTGATGGGTTTCATGTTGTTCGCGACCTGGAATGATCTGCAGCGCTTGAGCGTGTTCAAATTCTTCGGCGGTCTGTTCTCTTGAGCGGTCGCCTTCCGTCCATGATTGGTCCCATGAGCAAAATTCGCGCCCATAGCGCCGCGTTCGCCACCGGCGTTGCGCTCCTTCTCGGTTCCACGGCGCTGACCGCGCCGCAGATCGCCTTCGCCCAGGCCCAGATGACGGGCGTGGTCCAGCGCATCGTGGTGCAGGGCAACGAGCGGATCGAGCAGGGGACCGTGCTGTCCTACCTGCCGATCCAGCCGGGCGAGACGGTCGATCCCCAGCGCCTCGACCTGGCGCTGAAGACCCTGGCCCGCACCGACCTGTTCGCCGACGTGAAGATCGAGCTCCAGGGCGGCGACCTGATCGTCAAGGTCGTCGAGAACCCGATCATCAACCAGGTGGTCTTCGAGGGGAACTCGGCGCTCAAGGAAGACAAGCTGAAGGACGAGGTGCAGATCCGTCCGCGCGGCATCTTCACCCGCGCCAAGGTCCAGGCCGACGTCCAGCGCATCATCGAGCTCTATCGCCGTTCGGGCCGCATCTCGGCCACGGTGACGCCCAAGGTGGTCGAACTGCCGCAAAAGCGCGTCGACCTGGTGTTCGAGATCAACGAAGGCCCCAAGAGCGGCGTGCTCGGCGTCAACTTCCTGGGCAACAGCGAGTTCTCGGACAACGACCTGAAGGACGTCATCGTCACCAAGGAGTCGCACTGGTACAAATTCCTGACCAGCAACGACAACTATGACCCGGACCGGATCGAGTACGACCGCGAGCAGCTGCGCAAGTTCTATCGCAACCGCGGCTATTTCGACTTCCGCGTCGTGGCCTCGGTCGCCGAACTGGCCACCGACAAGAACGGCTTCGCGGTCACCTACACGATCGAGGAAGGCCCCAAGTACAAGTTCGGCAAGATCACCGTCGAGACCGAGCTGAAGAAGCTGAACGGCGACCTGCTGGCCCAGATCCTGCCGGTCCGCACCGGCCAGCTGTACGAAGACGAGAAGATCGAGCAGGCCACCGACGCCCTGACCTTCGCGGCGGGCGCCGCCGGCTTCGCCTTCGTGGACGTGCGTCCGCGCTACGTGCCCAACCACGAGACCAACACCGTGGACGTGGTGTTCTCGGTGCGTGAAGGCCCGCGGGTCTACGTCGACCGGATCGACATCGTCGGCAACACCCGCACGCTGGACTACGTCGTGCGCCGCGAGCTGGAAGTGGCCGAAGGCGACGCCTACAACCGCGTCCTGGTCGACCGCTCGAAGAACAACGTCCGCGCGCTGGGCTTCTTCAAGGACGTCGACATCGAGGAAGTGCCGAGCGACCGGCCCGACCGCACGACCCTGCGGGTCAAGACCGAGGAGCAGCCGACGGGCGAACTGTCGTTCAGCGCCGGCTACAGCTCGGTCGACAAGCTGGTGCTGGACGTCGGCATCACCGAACGCAACTTCCGCGGCCGCGGCCAGAACCTGCGGGCCCGCGTCTCGGTCGGTTCGCTGCGTCAGCAGATCGACTTCGGCTTCACCGAGCCGCGCTTCCTGGGCCGCGACCTGCGCGCCGGCCTGGACCTGTATTCGTACCGCTACGACCTGAGCGACTACGCCGCCTACGACACCCAGTCGACCGGCGGCACGCTGCGTCTGGGCTTCCCGTTGACCTCGAACGCTTCGATGAGCCTGCGTTACCAGCTCCGTCAGGACAAGGTCAGCGTCGAGGACAATCTCTGCGCCAGCGGCCAGGTGTCGGACATCCTCTGCCTGCAGCGCGGTTCCTACATCACCTCGCTGTTCGGCTACGGCATGCGGATCGACAAGCGCAACGACCCGATCCAACCCACCCGCGGCTGGTTCGCCGACCTGAGCCAGGATCTGGCCGGCTTCGGCGGCGACGTGAAGTATCTGAAGACCGAGACCGACGGCGGTTGGTACTGGGGCTTCAACAAGGACTTCATCTTCAGCGCCACCGGTTCGGCGGGCTATATCGAAGGTTGGGGCGGCGACAACATCCGCATCAACGACCGCTTCTACAAGGGCGGTTCGACGTTCCGCGGCTTCGAGATCGCCGGCATCGGTCCGCGCGACACGACGACGCAGAGCAGCGCCCTGGGCGCCAAGCTCTATGCGATCGGCACGTTCGAATTGACGGTTCCGACCTTCCTGCCCGAGCAGTACGGCATCAAGGCCGCAGTCTTCTCCGACTTCGGTACGGCCGGCCAATTGGACGACATCGATCGTCTGAACTCGGACGGCACCATCAACCCGAACATCAAGGACAACCTGGCCTTGCGTGCTTCGGCCGGTCTGAGCATCGACTGGAAGTCCCCCATGGGTCCCATCCGGTTCGATTTCAGCCATATTCTCGCTAGAGAAGACTACGACAGAACCGAAACCTTCCGGTTCTCCACCTCCACAAGGTTCTAACCAACATGACCTCCAAGTTCCTCGCCGCGACCGTCTCGGGTCTGGCCGCTCTCGCCACGGCGTCGGGCGCTTTCGCCCAGGCCGCGCCGCCCGCCGCCGCTCCGGCGGTCACCCATGGCGCGCCGATCGCCGGCGTCTGCATCTTCTCGAGCCAGCGCGCCGTGGCGACCTCGCTGGTCGGCAAGGCTGTCGATGCTCGCCTGAAGGCCATCATCGCGCAGGTCAACGCCGAGCTGGGCGGCGAGCGCACCAGCCTGGACAACGACGCCAAGGCCCTGGAAGCCAAGAAGGCCACCCTGGACCAAAGCGCCCTGGAGCAACAGGCCGCCGCCCTGCAAGTGCGCGCCAACGCCTGGCAGCGTAAGGGCCAGCTGCGCCAGCGCGAAGTCGAGGCCACCGAGCAGAAGCAACTGGCTCGCGTGTATCAGGAACTCGACCCGGCCATCCGTCAGGCCTATCAAGCCAAAACCTGCGCGATCCTGATCGAGCGGGAATCGGTCCTGCTGGGCAATCCGGCCATGGACATCACCGACGGCGTCGTGGCGGCCGTGGACGCCCGCATCAAGACCCTGACCTTCGACCGCGAACGTCTGGACCAAGCGGCTCCGGGGGCTCAAGCTYTCCAACCGACCCCCAAGAAGCCGTAGTTGAGTCGGCTCGGGCCTAACGCCCGGGCCGCTCCCCCGAGAGGACCAATGCCGGACCCGCGCTTTTTCGAAGACATGGGTCCGGCGACCCTCACGGAACTGGCCAGCCTGAGCGGTGCTCGGCTGGCCGATCCGGCCGACGGCCACCACCTGATCTCGCACGTCGCTCCGCTCGAGAGCGTCGGCGCGGGCGCCGTCACCTTCCTGTCCGATCCCAAGCGCCTGGCCGACCTGGCCGGCCTGAAGGGCGCGGCCTGCTTCCTGCGGCCCGAGCACGCGGCCCAGGCTCCGGCCGGCTGCAGGCTGCTGCTGACCAGCCATCCGCAGGCCTCATGGGCCGCCGCGGCCGAAAGGCTGCACGCGCCGCGCCGTCACGACGGTTCGGTGCAGTCCATCCATCCCGATTGCGAACTGGAGGATGGCGTCAGGCTGTCTCCGGGCGTCGTGATCGGGCAGGGGGCCAGGATCGGTCGCGGGACCTATCTGGCGCCTGGCGTGGTGATCGGACCGGGCGTGGCGGTCGGCCGCGACTGCCGGATCGGCGCCAACGCCGTGATCGGTTTCGCGCTGGTCGGCGATCGGGTGTCGATCCACGCCGGGGCGGTGATCGGCGAGGCGGGATTCGGCGCGGCCGGCGGTCCTAAGGGCGTCGTCGACCTGCCGCAGCTGGGGCGGGTCATCCTGCAGGACGGGGTGACCATCGGCGCCAACAGCTGCGTGGATCGGGGCGCTTTCGGCGATACGACGATCGGCGAGAACACCAAGATCGACAATCTCGTCCATGTCGCCCACAACGTCCGGCTCGGTCGTAACTGCGTCGCCGCCGCCTTCACGGGCATTTCCGGCAGCACCGTGGTGGGCGACGGAGTCGCGTTCGGCGGCAAGGCCGGCGTGGCCGATCACCTGACGGTCGGCGCGGGCGCCCAGATCGGAGCCTCGGCGTCGGTCTTCAAGGACGTGCCGGCCGGCGAAACATGGACTGGGTTTCCGGCGCGACCGCTGAAGCGGTGGCTCCGAGAAACCGCATGGCTGTCGCGCAAGGCGGGCGGCCGGGGAATCAAGGGGCCAGAATGAGCCAATCCAAGACTGAAGAGCCCCAAGCCAGCGAGGGTTCGGCCAATATCGACATCGCCGAGATCCTGAACCGGATCCCGCATCGCTACCCATTCCTGCTGGTCGACCGGGCCGAGGCCTATCGCGCCCACCAGTCGATCGTCGGCATCAAGTGCGTGACGATCAACGAGCCGTTCTTCCAGGGCCACTTCCCGGGCAACCCGGTGATGCCCGGCGTGCTGATCATCGAGGCCCTGGCCCAGACCGGCGCGGTGCTGATGAGCAAGTCGCTCGAGGTCGACACCGACGGCAAGACCATCTTCTTCATGTCGGTCGACAACGCCCGCTTCCGCAATCCCGTGCGCCCCGGCGACGTGATCCGCATGGAAGTCGAGGTGGTCCGCGCGCGTTCGAGCATCTTCAAGTTCAAGGGCGTGGCCAAGGTCGGCGACAAGGTCGCGGCCGAGGCCGAGTTCGCGGCCATGGTGGTGGAGACGCCCAAGGCATGAGCCAGATCCATCCGACCGCCATCGTTTCGCCCGGCGCGCAGCTGGGCCAGGACGTCGAGATCGGCGCCTTCTGCACCGTGGGCCCCAAGGTCCAGCTGGGCGACGGCGTGCGGCTGGTCTCGCACGTGGTGATCGAGGGCGCGACGCAGATCGGAGCGGGTTCGACCATCTATCCGTTCGCGGTGCTGGGCGGCGCGCCGCAGCACCTGGCCCACAAGGGCGAGGACACCCGGCTGGTGATCGGCGAGCGCAACATCATCCGCGAGCACGTCACCATGCACACCGGCACGATGGGCGGGGGCGGGGTGACCAAGGTCGGCTCCGACAGCCTCTACATGGTCGGCGCCCACGTCGCCCACGACTGCATCGTCGGCGATCGCGTGACCTTCGCCAACAACGCCACGCTGGGCGGCCACGTGGTGATCGGCGACTTCGTGTTCATGGGCGGACTGTGCGCCGTCCACCAGTTCACCCGCATCGGCCGCTATTCGTTCGTCGGCGGCGGCGGCGTGGTGACCAAGGACGTCATTCCCTACGGCTCGGTGTGGGGCAACCACGCCCACCTCGAGGGGCTGAACCTGGTGGGCCTCAAGCGCCGCGGCTWCAGCCGCGAGGCGATCAACGCCCTGCGCGCGGCCTACCGCCTGCTGTTCGCCGACGAAGGCACCTTCCAGGAGCGCCTGGACGACGTGGCCGAAGCCCATGCCGACACGCCCGAGGTGATGGAGATCGTCGAGTTCATCCGCTCCGAGGCCAACAGGCCCCTGTGCCTTCCCGAGCGCGAAGTCTAGGAGGGCGACCATGCGCAAGCTTGGTCTGATCGCCGGAGGCGGCTCCCTGCCGGTGGAGCTGGCCCAGCACTGCGAGGCGGCCGGCCGGCCGTTCGCGGTGATGCGCCTGCGGTCGTTCGCCCAACCGGTCCTGGCCCGCTATCCGGGCGTCGAGGTCGGGCTGGGCGAGTTCGGCAAGGTGTTCAAGGCGCTGCGGGCCGAGG
This sequence comes from Caulobacter sp. P1_D6, assembly GCF_056406095.1. Taxonomy (NCBI): domain Bacteria; kingdom Pseudomonadati; phylum Pseudomonadota; class Alphaproteobacteria; order Caulobacterales; family Caulobacteraceae; genus Caulobacter; species Caulobacter sp. P1_D6. The sequence goes on from NZ_JBFUAW010000019.1 coordinate 30,682, forward strand.
GCTGCGAGGTGGTGTGTTTCGCGGGCGTGGTCGATCGGCCCGACTTCGCGGCCATCAAGCCCGACCTGCGCGGCCTGACCGTGATCCCGGGCCTGGTCAACGCCGCCCGCAAGGGCGACGACGCCCTGCTGCGCCGCCTGCTGGCCGAGTTCGAGAAGGAAGGCTTCGCGATCGAGGGCGCCCACGAGGTGCGGGGCGAGATGACGCTGCCGCGCGGGGCGCTGGGCAAGCATGTTCCCAAGGACAGCCACGTCGCCGACATGGACCGCGCCCTCGACGTGGCCCGGGCCATCGGCGCGCTGGACGTGGGGCAGGGCGCCGTGGTCTGCGACGGCCTGGTGCTGGCCGTCGAGGCCCAGGAGGGCACCGACGCCATGCTCCGCCGGGTGGCCGACCTGCCTCAGGCCATCCGCGGCAACGCCGAGGCGCCGCGCGGCGTGCTGGCCAAGGCGCCCAAGCCGATCCAGGAGACCAAGGTCGACCTGCCCACCATCGGCGTCGCCACCGTGCAGCGCGCGGCCCGCGCCGGCCTGGCCGGCGTGGTCGGCGAGGCCGGACGCCTGCTGATCGTCGATCGCGAGCAGGTCATCGCCTGCGCCGACGACCTGGGCCTGTTCGTGTACGGGGTCGAACCACGGGCCGACGCATGAGCCCCGAGAGCCTCCCGAAGTCCGGACCGCTGACCGTGATGCTGGTGGCGGCCGAGGCCTCGGGCGACGCCCTGGGCGCCAAGCTGGCCCGCGTGCTGCGCGACCGGCTCGGCGCAGACAAGGTGCGCTTCGTCGGCGTCGGCGGGGCCAAGATGGCGGCCGAGGGCGTCGAGAGCCCGTTCGACATCGCCCAGCTGTCGATCCTGGGCATCGTGGAGAGCCTAAAGGCCTATCCCAGGGCCATGGCGCGCCTGAAGGACACCCTGGCCCTGGCGGCCCGCGAAAAGCCCGACGTGGCGGTGCTGATCGACAGCTGGGGCTTCAACATCCGCCTGGCCAAGGCGCTGCGGAAGCAGGATCCCGACCTGCCCCTGGTCAAGTATGTCGCCCCCCAGGTCTGGGCCTATCGCGCCAGCCGCGCCAAGGACCTGGCCGGGGCGGTGGACCTGCTGCTGTCGATCCAGCCGATGGACAAGCCGTTCTTCGACGCCGTCGATCTGCCCAGCGTCTTCGTCGGCAACTCTGCCCTGGCCCACGATTTCAGCCACGCCGATCCGGCCAGGCTGCGCGCCGCGATCGGCGCGGCGCCCGGCGAGCCGATCCTGCTGGTGCTGCCCGGCAGCCGTCCGTCCGAAATCCAGCGGGTCATGCCGCCGTTCGAGGACGCCGTGCGCCGGTTGAAGGCCGAGCGGCCGAACCTGCACGTCGTCGTGCCGGCCGCCTCGACCGTGGCCGCAAGCGTCAAGGCCCGGGTCGCGGCCTGGCCGTTCCGGGCCCATGTCATCGAGGGCGACGACCTCAAGGACGACGCCATGGTCGCCGGCACGGTCGCCCTGGCGTGCAGCGGCACGGTGACCACCGAACTGGCCCTGGCCGGCTGTCCGATGGTGGTCGGCTACGTCACCGGCAAGATCACCTACGCCTTGCTGAAATCGATGTTCAAGCCGCACTGGGTGACGCTGTTCAACATCGCCGCCGACGACACGGTCGCGCCCGAGCTGCTGCAGGAGGCCTGCACGGGCCGGGCCCTGGCCGCCGAGGTCGCCAGGCGGCTGGACGCCCCTTCGCTGCGCGAGTCCCAGATCGCCGCCCAGAGCGCGGCCCTGGACCGGATGGGGCGCGGCATGCCCGACCCTTCGGAAGCCGCGGCTTCGGCCCTGCTGGACTTCCTGAGGGCGCGCGGATGGGCCGTCTAGGCGGCCGCGGTCCCGAAGGCGTTAAGCAAGCCTTTAAGATACGCTTCACGGCTCTCCGCTAGGTTGGAAGCTCTGGCGATCCTCTCGTCGCCGGCTGGAGCCCTGGCGTGACGATCTTCCCGGTCGCCCCTTTGTCGCCCCTGGCGCCGTCCACTCCGGTGAACCAGGCGGCCGACGCGCTTGCCCGACTCGCCGTCATCCAGACGGTCGAGACCCTGGGCGCGATGATCGACCAGTCCGATTCCCAATCTCAAGAGGACCCGGTCAACCTGGCCAAGAACGCCGTGGGCGAAGGCGAGGCCAGCCGGGCCCGGTTGGCCGAGGCTCGAAGCGTCGCCGGTGGTCCCGAGGTTCTGGCCGACACGCCCGCCCGCGCCGTCGCGGCCGCCGCCGGCCGCGCCGCCGGCCGCCAGGCGGGCCTCGCGCCGCTGATGGCCGACATGGCCCAGGCCGCCGCCGAACCCGACACCCCGCGCCAGGTCAAGGCGGCCATCGCCCAGGTCATGGCGCTGAGCGCGCGCATGGACGGCCAGATCAGCGGCCCCGAGATCCGCCAGGCCTTGCAACGCTCCGGCCTGTTCCTGGAGGCCCGCCTGGCGTCCAGCGGCCAGGCCCAGCGCCAGCAGACCGGCACCCTGACCGCGCCGCCCAAGGCCGTCCCGACGCCGACGCCCAACAGCGACATGAAGGCGGCGCTGCTGGTGTTCCGCGAGGTGGTCAAGGCCTGGGCCGGCGGTCTGCCGCCGACCTCGGCCCAGGCCGGCCCCGTGCCGAGCGCCCCGCTGAACGCGCCGCCAGGCCCCGCCGCCACGGCGGCGGCCTCCGCGGCCCAACTCGCCGATCGCGGCACGCCCCACGCCCTGATCGCCACGACCACGTCGTCGACGAGCGCGTCGGTCGACCCGGTCGTCGCCGATCCGGAGACGCCGGTCCCGCCGCCCGCCGACGACGGCGCGCCCGCGCTGGCCAAGCCGGCCGGCGGCTGGCCGAACGTCAACGCGCCCTGGCAGGCCGTCCGTCCTCCCCCCGCGCCGCCACAGCCCCCGCCCTTGCCGGCCTTCGGGGCCATCGTGGCCGAGGACTTTCCGCCGACGCTCCTGGCCATGCCGCGCACGGCCTCGGCGGCCATGGCCTATGGCGGACCCGAGGCCGCGCCCGCGCCGCCGTCCCAGACCCCGCCGCCCTATGCCGGGGCCCCGACCCACGCCCAGGCGGCCGCCCAGCCGGGCCTGCCGACCGGCGCGGGCCCCCACGCCGTCGCCCAGCGCCTGTTGACCGAGACCAGCGCGGCCTTGGCCCGCACCGAGCTGCTGCAGATCGCTTCGCTGCCCGAGCCGCCGGCCGCCGGCCGTCCGGTGGACGACCACGCCCAGCGCTGGGTGTTCGACATGCCGTTCATGACCCCGCAGGGGCCCGCCGCCGCCCAGTTCGAGATCAGCCGCGACGGCGGCGGCTCGGGCGGGGAGGGCGGCCACGCCCTGGGGCGCACCTGGCGCGCCCGCTTCTCGCTGGACGTCGAGCCCATGGGTCCCGTCCACGCCCAGGTGGCCCTGACCGGCGACCGGGCCCGCGTGTCGCTGTGGGCCGAGCGCCCGTCCGCCATGGCCCGCCTGCGCACGGGCGAGGAGCGCCTCAACAGCGCCCTGCGCGAGGCCGCCCTGGAGCCCGAGGTGGCCTTCCACACCGGCCAGCCGCGCGCCTCGGCCGCCGCTCCCGGGCAATTCCTGGATCAAGCTACATGAGAGGGGCCACATGACCGGCCCGATCCGCTCCACCGGACCGCGCATCGCCGTGGCCCTGCAGTACGAGGAGCCGGGCGCCCCGCGCGTGGTGGCCTCGGGCCGCGGCTGGGTCGGCGACAAGATCATCGAGACCGCCCGCGAGCATGGCGTGCCGATCGAGGAGAACCCGGCCCTGGCCCAGGCCCTGTCGACCATCGAGCTCGACGAGGAAATCCCCGAGGCGCTCTACGTCGCCGTCGCCGAGATCCTGGGCTTCATCCTGCGCAGCGCCGAAGGGCGCTAAGAAAAAGGCCCCGCTTTCGCGAGGCCTTTTCCATTCAGCGATGCCGACGCGCTTAGCCGCGCGTTTCGACCGCCACGTAGTCGCGTTGCGTGGCGCCGGTATAGAGCTGGCGCGGACGGCCGATCTTGCGCGAGGGATCCTCGAACATTTCCTTCCACTGGCTGATCCAGCCGACGGTGCGGGCCAGGGCGAACAGCACGGTGAACATGTTGGTCGGGAAGCCCATGGCGCGCAGGGTGATGCCCGAATAGAAGTCGATGTTCGGGTACAGCTTGCGGTCGATGAAGTAGGGATCGCTGAGGGCGACCTTTTCCAGCTCCATGGCCACGTGCAGCAGCGGGTCGTTGATGCCCAGTTGCTCCAGCACCTCGTAGCAGGTCTTCTGCATGACTTTGGCGCGCGGGTCGAAGTTCTTGTACACGCGGTGGCCGAAGCCCATCAGCTTGTACTTCTTGTCCTTCACGCCCTGCACGAAGGCGGGGATGTTCTCGACCGTGCCGATCTCTTCCAGCATCTCCAGGGCTTCCTGGTTGGCGCCGCCGTGCGACGGGCCCCAGAGGCAGGCGATGCCGGCGGCGATGCAGGCGAACGGGTGAGCGCCCGACGAACCGGCCAGGCGGACGGTCGAGGTCGAGGCGTTCTGCTCGTGGTCGGCGTGCAGGATGAAGATGCGGTCCATGGCGCGGGTCAGGACGGGATTGGGGACCCAATCCTCGGCCGGCACCGAGAAGCACATGCGCAGGAAGTTCTCCGAGTACGACAGCTCGTTGCGCGGCGTCACGAACGGACGGCCTTGCGAGTACTGGAAGGCGCGCGCGGCGATGGTCGGCATCTTGGCGATCAGGCGATGGGCGCTGATCTCGCGTTGCTTGGGATCATCGACGTTCAGGCTGTCGGCGTAGAAGGCCGACAGAGCGCCGACCGCGCCGGTCATCACGGCCATCGGGTGGGCGTCGCGGCGGAAGCCCTGGAAGAAGCTGTCGAACTGGGCGTGCAGCATCGTGTGGTAGGTGATGTTGCGTTCGAACTTGGTGAATTCATCGGCCGTCGGCAGTTCGCCGTTCAGCAGCAGGTGGCAGACTTCCAGGAACGAGGACTTCTCGGCCAGCTGGTCGATCGGATAGCCGCGGTGCAGCAAAATGCCGGCGTCGCCGTCGATATAGGTGATCTTGCTTTCGCACGACGCGGTCGAGGTGAAGCCCGGATCGAAGGTGAAGTGGTCGGAGTCGGCGTAGAGCTTACGCACGTCCAGCACGTCCGGACCCGTGCTGCCCTTGAGGATCGGCAGGTCGTAGTTCTTTTCGCCGATCGTCAGCGTGGCTTTGTCGGTCATGCGAGAGACCCCTTCAAGAGTGGAACGGTCAGTCCAGTTTTCGATTTCGCGGTTGCGTTATAGCGCCTCATGCGCGCGACGCCAGGGCGTCGTCAAGTCGCCCCAGAGACTCGTCGCGGCCGAGGGCGGTCATGATCTTGTTCAGGTCGGGCGCCTGGGAGCCGCCGGTGAGGATTCCGCGCAGCGACGGACCGAACTTGCCAAAGCCCACGCCCTCGGATTCCGCGAAGGATTTCAACAGGGTTTCCAGCTCCGACACGCCCCAGACCGGCGCCGCGCCCAGCTGGGCGCGCAGGCGGATCAGCCGCTCGACGGTCTCGTCGGTCAGTTGCTTGACGGTCTTTTCCTCCAGCGCCAGCGGACGCACCTTCAGCGCGAAGGCGCAGTGCTCGGCCAACTCCAGGATGGTCTTGGCGCCTTCCTTGACCTGCGGCACCACGGCCAGCAGGCGCGCGGCGGCGTCGGCCGGCAGCTCGGCCTTCTGGGCCTGCAGCGCCTTTAGCGTCAGGTCGGCCAGGCGGCCGTCCTCGGCCACGCGCAGGTGCTGGCCGTTGATGAAGTTCAGCTTGGCCCAGTCCAGGCGGGCGGGGGCCTTGACCACGTCCTTGACGTCGAACCAGCTGATCGCCTGTTCGTCGCTGAACACCTCGTCGTCGCCGTGGCCCCAGCCCAGGCGGGCCAGGTAGTTGCGCATGCCCTCGGGGATGTAGCCCATGTCGGCGAATTCGCCGACGGCCTGGGCGCCGTGGCGCTTGCTGAGCTTGGCGCCGTCCGGGCCGTGGATCAGCGGGATGTGGCCGAAGGCCGGCAGGGTCCAGCCGTTGGCCTGGTAGATCAGGGTCTGGCGGGCGGCGTTGTTCAGGTGGTCGTCGCCGCGGATCACGTGGGTGACGCCCATGTCGTGGTCGTCGACCACCACGGCCAGGTTGTAGGTCGGAGCCCCATCCGCACGGAGCAGGACCAGGTCGTCCAGGTCGGCGTTGTTGAAGGTCACTGGGCCCTTGACCAGGTCGTCGACCAGGGTCGTCCCCTCGGTCGGACCCTTGAAGCGGATGACGTGCGGCAGGCTCGGGTCGTTGGGGGGCGGGGCGTCGCGCCAGGGCGAGCGCAGGGCCGGCCCGCCGGCCCGGGCGGCTTCGCGGGCGGCGGCCAGTTCCTCGACGGTCATCCAGCAGCGATAGGCGCGGCCGGCGGCCAGCATCTCTTCCACCACCGCGCGGTGGCGGTCGGCGCGGCTGTACTGGAAGACGACCTCTTCGTCGGATTTCAGGCCCAGCCAGTCCAGGCCCTCGAAGATGGCGGCGACGGCCGCCTCGGTCGAGCGCTCGCGATCGGTGTCTTCGACGCGAACAAGGAACTTCCCACCCGTATGGCGTGCATATAACCAGTTGAACAGCGCCGTGCGCGCGCCGCCGATGTGCAGGAAGCCGGTCGGCGACGGGGCGAAGCGGGTGACGACGCCGGAAGCGGTCGTGCCGGAAGTGGTCGGGGGGGAATTGGTCATAGAGATCAAGGCTGACGGACTGGAGGCCGGTGGAACGGCTAGGACCGCGACATCGGATAGATCCGCTGGCGGCTGGGCGGGGCGTCTTAGCACGCGTCTTCGCGCGCTTCCTAGCCTGGGAGCGGTAACAGCTTCGCTGATCGGTGAGATCGCCGCCAATCGCGAGCGCTGGATGCTGTGGTCGCCCGTGGCGCTCGGCCTGGGCGCGGCCGGCTATCTGGAACTGAAGGCCGAACCGTCCTGGGCGCTGCTGGTCGGAACGGCGGCGGGATTGGCGCTTCTGGCGTGGCTGGTCGGGCGACGCTCGGCCAGCGGCCTGTCGGTCTTGCTGGTGCTGGCGGCCTTCCTGGCGGCCGGGGCGGTGGCGGGCAAGGTCCGCTCGCATGCCGTCGCCGCGCCGATCCTGGCGGGCGAGCGGACGGTCATGACGATCGACGGCTTCGTGGTCGACGTGGTCAGCCCCGGCGCGGGCGGGCCGCGCCTGCTGATCGCGCCGGTCCAGATCAGTCGTCTGGCGCCCGAAGACACGCCCAAGCGGGTGCGGGTGACCGTCGAGGCCGAGGACATTCCCGCGCCGGGCCAGGCGGTCCGCCTGCGGGCCATGCTGGGACCGCCGCCGCCGCCGGCCGCGCCGGGGGCCTACGACTTCGCCCGCGACGCCTGGTTCCATGGCGTGGGCGGCGTCGGTTTCGCGATCGGCCAGTCGCGGCCCACGGCGCTGGACTCGCCGCCCTGGCGGCTGCGCGTGGCCATGGCGGTCAACGCCTTCCGCTGGCGGCTGGCAAGCCGCATCGTCGACGACATGGGCCCCGAACGCGGCGGCATCGCCGCGGCCATGGTCACCGGCCACGAGGCCTGGATCACCAAGGATCAGACCGAGGCCATGCGCGCCTCGGGCCTGGCGCACATCCTGTCGATCTCGGGCCTGCACATGGCCATCGTCGGCGGCTTCGCCTTCGGCCTGGTGCGCCTGCTGATCGCCGCCTGGCCGTGGGCGGCGCTGCGGGTTCCGGGCAAGAAGGTCGCGGCCCTGGCGGGCCTCGCCGCCGTCGGGACCTATCTGGTGATCTCCGGCGCGCCGCCGCCGGCCATGCGAGCCGCGATCACCGCCACCGTGGCCTTCGCCGCCATCCTGTTCGACCGCCAGGCCATCACCCTGCACGGCCTGGCGATCGCGGCGCTGATCATCCTGCTCGTCCAACCCGAATCCGCGGGCGCGCCCGGATTTCAAATGTCGTTCGCGGCCACCGCCGCTCTGGTGGCCTTGGCCGAGGCCTGGCCGCGCCCGGTGCGCGAGATCTCGGCGCCCTGGTGGATCCGGGCCATCCAGGGCTCCCTGAGCTGGCTGGCGGTCAGCGTCGGGGCCAGTTTCGTGGCGGGCATGGCGACGGGACCGTTCGCCATGCAGCACTTCAACCGCGTGGCCGTCTGGGGCTTGCCGGCCAACCTGGCGGTCGCGCCGCTGTCGTCGTTCGTGATCATGCCGTTCCTGGCGCTGGGCGCGGCCTTGGAGGGCTTCGGCCTGGGCGAGCCGTTCCTCACCGTGGCCGGCTGGGGCATCGGCGCGATGATGTGGATCGCCGAGGGTTTCGCCAACGCCGGCGGGGCCCAGCACGTGGTGGCCAGCGGCCCGCCGTTCACCCTGGCCCTGGCCTTCGTCGGATTGATGCTGCTGTGCCTGTGGCAAGGCCGCCTGCGCTGGCTGGGCGTGCCTCTGGCTCTGGCGGTGGCGCTGTGGCCGCGCGCGACGCCGCCCGATGTCTGGATCGCCCCGGACGGGACCACGGCGGCGGTGCGTCAGGGCCGCGAGGCGGTGTTGCTGCGTCCCGACGCCCGCCGCTTCGGGGCCGAGCTGTGGGGCCGCCGCCGGGGCCTGATCGTGCCGGAAAGCGCCGCGCCCAGCCCGCTCTACGTCTGCGAGCGGCGGTCCTGCGCCCCAGCCGCCGATGCGCTCGTGGCCTTGGCCCTGTCGTGGAGCAAGTCCGCCCCGGACTTCGAGACCCTGGCGACGATGTGCGCCGAGGCGGAGATCGTCGTCCTGCGCGGGGCCGCGCCGCCCATCCCGCCGGCCTGCCGCGATCGGATCGTGCTCGACGCCGACGACTTCGCGGCCGGCGGTGCGGCCGAGCTCTATCGGCGCGGCGGCGAATGGTGGATCGTTTGGGCCCAGCCGTTGCGAGGCGTCAGGCCCTGGACCGGTGTTTCGGAGCGCTAGACATGCTCGAGGCCAGATGTTGAGAGTTTGGGGCCGGCGCAGTTCGGCCAATGTCCAGAAGGTGCTGTGGCTGGTCGGCGAGCTGGACCTGCCGCATGAGCATATCCCGGCCGGCGGCGACTTCGGCGGGCTGGACGAGCCGGCGTTCCGGGCGATGAACCCGCACGGCAAGGTTCCGGTGATCGCGGACGGCAAGGTCATGGTCTGGGAGTCGCACGCCATCCTGCGCTACCTGGCGGCCGCCCATGGCGCGGACCGGTTCTGGGCCGCCGATCCGGCCGCCCGGGCGGCGGTCGACGGCTGGATGGACTGGGCGCAGACCGCGCTGCAGCCGGCCTTCCTGAGTGGCGTGTTCTGGGGCGGCTATCGCACGCCGAAGGCCCAGCGCGACGAAGCCGCCGTGGCCAGGGCCCTGGATCAAACCGCTCGTTGCCTGAGCCTGGTCGACGCACAGTTGGCGGACCGCCCCTTCGTCGTCGGCGAGACCCTGTCGCTGGCGGACATCGCCATCGGCGCGCACCTCTACCGCTATTTCGAGCTGGAGATCGAACGACCCGCCTTGCCGGGCCTCCAGGCCTGGTACGAGCGCCTGCGGGCCCGTCCGGCCTACCGGGAGCATGTGATGGTCCCGTTCGGCGAACTGAAGGGCCGGCTGGCTTTCTGAGCCCGAAGGCGAGGTCGGGCGTTAGGCCTGGAACGAACGACGGAGGCGATCATGGAGCGGCAAGGCGGCTGCGCCTGCGGGGCGGTGCGATACGTGGCTGAGGGCGGACCGCTGCGGGTGGGGCTGTGCCACTGCATGACCTGCCGCAAGCGCCACGGCGCGCCGTTCAACGCCTTCGCGGCGTTCCGGACAGACCGGGTGCGGATCGAAGGTTCGCCGGCGATCTGGGCCGGCGCCGAGCACGGCCTGCTCCACGGCTGTCCGACCTGCGGCTCGCCGCTGTTCTGGACGGCGGAAGGCGAGGGCGACGGCGAGATCGAGATCCATCTGGGCGGGCTGGACGACACCGGCCAGTTCACGCCGCAGTACGAGGTCTGGGTGAAGCGGCGCGAGCCGTGGCTGCCGCCGCTGAACGTGCCGCAATATGTGGAGAACCGGCCGGCGGGGATGGCGTCTTGAATGCCAAACCCCCGCTCATCCCGGCGAACGCCGGGACCCAGATGGGATGGCGGAGCGCTCAAATAGAAAGGCGCTGAGTCCGTCCAATCAGACTCAGCGCCTTACGATCTGGGTCCCGGTGTTCGCCGGGATGAGCGGATCGAAAACCTAATGATAGCGCCGGATCAGGCCCACCAGCTTGCCCTGCACCTCGACCTGGTCGGGGCCGAAGATGCGGGTCTCGTACTTGGGATTGGCGGCTTCCAGGGCGATCGAGCCGCCCTTCTTGCGCAGGCGCTTGAGGGTGGCTTCCTCGCCGACCAGGGCCACGACGATCTCGCCGCTGTTGGCGGTGTCGCCCTTCTTGATGATCACATAGTCGCCGTCGAGGATGCCGGCCTCGATCATCGAGTCGCCCTGGACCTCGAGCACATAGTGCTCGCCGCTGCCCAGCATGGTCTCCGGCACCGGCAGGCGCTCGCGTTCGTGCTGGATGGCGTCGATCGGGGTGCCGGCGGCGATGCGGCCGAGGATCGGCAGCTCGCGGGTGGTGTCGGCGGCGATCGGCGCGCCCGGCGCCGACGGCGGCTGGCCGCCGCCTTCCAGCACCTGTGGCTTGAAGGTTCCTCGACCCTTCGGCGGCGCGGCCGCCGTGGCCTGCTGGGGCAGCTTGACCACTTCCAGCGCACGGGCCCGGTGGGCCAGGCGGCGGATGAAGCCACGCTCTTCCAGCGCCGTGATCAGCCGGTGGATGCCCGACTTCGACGCCAGGTCCAGCGCCTCCTTCATCTCGTCGAAGGAGGGGGAGACGCCGGTCTCCTTGATCCGCTCGTGGATGAACATCAGCAGCTCGTGCTGCTTGCGCGTGAGCATGTCCGGCCTCGCCAGTCGTCGCGGAACAAACCGCAAACCTCTGTGAATGTTCTCTAGGTGTTCTTCGTTGATGTCAAGTTAACGGTGTTCGCCGGGAGGGCGGGCGAATTCCCGAGGAAATACAGAGGCCGGACTGGGGCGAAGCGGGGCGAACGGGTGATCAAGGCCGCCCCGGAGGGAATCAGGCGGCGTTGACCCCGCCTGGTGGGACCTGTCGCGGATTGCGGACCCTGACGGAGTCCGGCTACGGAGTCGGAACGCGCGGCAGGTTGGAGAACCGGATGGCGACGGGCGAGACGATCACGCTCAGGCTGACGATCCAGGACCCCGTTCCCGGATGCGCTTACAGCCTGCAGGACAAGAAGAGCCAGGCCGTCGGTCAGGTCGTCGCCGGCGGCGGACCACTGTCGTTCGACGTTCCCGTGCGCGTCGCGCCGGGACCGAAGTTCCTGGGGGAGTTCGTCCGCAGCGAAGGACCGGAACGGCGCTTCGTCTACATCGCCATCGGAGGCCAGGCGGGCGCGGGGGCGTCGCCCTGGAGCCGGCGCGCCAAGATCGACATCCACACGCTGCCGACCGACCTGCTGGATCAGGCGCTGGCCGGCAAGGTCTTGGAGGCCTGCTTGCCCGGAAGGGACAAGGACGGCGGTCCGGCCTGCGCGACGGTGCGCCCGCTACGACCCTGGCGGGTCGCGGACTGACCGGGTCCTAGCCCAGCAGCGCCTTCGTCGCCGACGCCACGTCGGCCTGGCGCATCAGGCTTTCGCCGACCAGCATGGCCTTGGCGCCGGCCGCTTCCATGCGCACCGCGTCGGCGGCGACGAACAGGCCGCTCTCGGTGACCAGCAGGGCGTCCTTGGGAGCCTGGGCGGCGAGGCGTTCGGTGACGGCCAGGTCGACCACGAAGCTCTTCAGGTCACGGTTGTTGATCCCGACCAGGGTCGAGCCCAGCTTGCCGGCCCGGTCCATCTCGGCCTCGTCGTGCACCTCGACCAGGGCGTCCATGCCCAGGCGCGCGGCCTCGGCCATCAGGTCGGCGGCCAGGGCGTCGTCGATCATCGCCAGGATGACCAGGATGGCGTCGGCGCCCAGGGCGCGGCTCTCGGCCACCTGCCAGGGGTCGACCAGGAAGTCCTTGCGGATGCAGGGCAGGGCGACCGCCGCGCGGGCGTCGATCAGGTAGCCGTCGGCGCCCTGGAAGCTGGGGCCGTCGGTCAGCACGGACAGGCAGGCCGCGCCGCCGGCGGCGTAGGCGCGGGCCAGGGCCGGCGGATCGAAGTCGGCGCGGATCAGGCCCTTGGACGGCGAGGCCTTCTTGATCTCGGCGATCAACGACAGCTTGCCGGGCGCGTGGTGCGCCTCCAGCGCGGCCTTGAAGCCGCGCGGGCCGTTGGCGGATCGGGCGGCGGCGTCGACCTGGGCGAACGACCGGCGACGCTTACGATCGGCCACGTCCTCGCGCTTGTAGGCGGCGATCTTGGCGAGGATGTCGGTCATGCGGTCACTACTTCGGTATTGGTGGCGGCGACCAATCCGGCCAGGGCGGCCTGGGCGCGGCCGTCGTCGAGCACGGTGCCGGCCAGTTCCACGCCTTCGCGCAGGGTCTCGACCCTGTCGGCCACCAGGAAGGCGGCGGCGGCGTTGAGCATGACGATGTCGCGATAGGCGCTCTTTTGGCCGCCCAGCAGGGCGGTCAGGGCGGCGGCGTTGAAGGCGGGATCGCCGCCGGTGATGTCGGCCAGGGCCGCGCGCGGTAGACCGACGGCTTCCGGGGTGATCGTGAACAGCCGCAGGGACCCGTCGCGCCATTCGGCGACCTCGGTCTCGCCGGTTGTGGTCAACTCGTCCATGCCGGCCCCGTGCACCGACCAGGCCCGCTCGGCTCCGAGCGCACCTAGGGCCTTGGCCACCGGTTCGACGAAGCGATGGGCCGAGACGCCCACCACCTGGCGCTTGGCGCCGGCCGGATTGGTCAGCGGGCCCAGCAGGTTGAAGATGGTGCGGAAGCCAAGCTGCTGGCGGATCGGCGAGACGTGCTTCATCGCGCCGTGGTGCGACTGGGCGAACAGGAAGCAGATGCCGGCCGTATCGAGCGCGTGGCGCTGCTGGGCCAGGCTGGCGTCGATATTGACCCCCAGGGCGGCCAGGACGTCGGCGGTGCCCGACTTGGAGGTGATCGCCCGGTTGCCGTGCTTGGCGACCTTGAGGCCGCCGCCGGCGGCCACGAAGCCCACGGCGGTGGAGATGTTCAGGGTGTGCAGGCCGTCGCCGCCGGTGCCGCAGACATCGATGACGTCATACGGGTGCTCAAGGTGGATGGCCGCGCGGCGCATGGCGCGAGCGCAGGCGGTGATCTCGCCCACGGTCTCGCCGCGCAGGCGCATGGCGGTGACCGCCGCGGCCACCTGGGCCGGGGTCGGCTCGCCGCGCAGGCAGGCGGCGAAGAAGATCTCGGCGTCGTCCTCGTCGAGGGTCTGGCCGTCGGCGAGCTTGGCCAGCAGAGGCTTGAAGGCGTCCGACATGATCTAGACCCAGATCGCCGCGTCGCGCTGGACCTTGGCCAGGTCCAGGAAGTTGGCCAGCAGCTGGTGGCCGCCCTCGGTGGCGATGGACTCGGGGTGGAACTGCACGCCGTAGACGGGACGGGTCTTGTGCTGCACGCCCATGATCTCGCCGTCCTCGGTCCAGGCCGTGATCTCCAGGTCGTCGGGCAGGGTGGCCTTGTCGACCGCCAGGCTGTGATAGCGGGTGGCGATGAACGGGTTGGGCAGGCCTTTGAACACGCCCTGGTCGTTGTGGAAGATCTTGCTGGTCTTGCCGTGCATCACTTCCTTGGCGCGGATCACATCGCCGCCATAGGCCTGGCCGATGGCCTGGTGGCCCAGGCAGACGCCCAGGATGGCCAGGTCGTCGGGCGCGCCGCGCAGCAGCGGCAGGCAGATGCCGGCCTGGTCGGGGGCCTTGGGGCCGGGCGACAGCAGCACCGCGTTCGGCCGCAGGCCCAGGGCTTCCTGCACCGACAGGTCGTCGTTGCGGTGCACGACGGTGTCCGCCCCCAGCTCGTTCAGGTAGTGGACGAGGTTGTAGGTGAAGCTGTCGTAGTTATCGATGACCAGGATCATGACGCCGCCAAGCTCTTGAATGGACCGCCCGAACGCTGCGGGCCCTGCGCGGTCGTGGACGCAGGGTACATCGTTCAGTTCAGCTCGGGTTGCAAGGCCTAGGGCTCGGACCTGGGCCAACGGGACGGCGGCGTGACGCCGCCCGCTGGCGGTGGTGATCCGGCGGCCGACCAATCAGGCCGGCAAGCCCTCGACATGGCGCGCCAGCTTTTCGAGCGTCTGATAGCCGTATTCGACGGCGCCGAAGCCGATGCCCGCGTCGCGCTGCGCCTTGGTCGGATGGATCTGACGCAAGGTGATCACGGTCTTGCCGTCGTCCTGTTCGTCGAACGTGATGGTCGTCCGGAAGCGGCCCGGATCGTCGTCGGTGTCCAGGCCGTGATCGAACTCGATCAGGGTCGGTCGCTCGATACGGAGGAACTGCATCCGGCTGGACCAGCACTGGCCGTCCGGCGCGGTCATGTCGAAGCGCCACAGGCCGCCGACACGGATGTCGATCTCCTTGGTCTCGATCTCAAAGCCGGCGGGGCCAAACCAGTGCGGCAGATGTTGCGGGTCGGCCCAGGCGGAAAACACGATGTCGCGCCGCGCATCGATGACCCGCGAGAGAACGATTTCGCGATCGAGCGCCCATTGCGAAAGCGCGGCGTTGGTGGACGAGGTCATGATCGGATCCTTCGATTGGGATGGATGTGTTGGGGCGTCGATGACGCTTTCGAACCCCGGAGATCGTGGTCGCGGCGAGCCCGCCGTTCGTGGAGCTCGATCGTTTCAGCCTTCGCTTCCGGGCTTCTTCTCGATTGTCTTCACATAGGCCTCGAGCTGATCCAGGCGGGCCTCCCAGACCGCACGGTGCTCGGCCAGCCAATGTTCGGCCTCGGTCATGGCGGCCGGCTTCAGGCGGCAGGTGCGGACGCGCCCGCTCTTCCGGGATTCCACGAGGCCGACGGCCTCCAGAACCCGGACGTGCTTCATCAGGCTGGGCAGCGCCATGTCGAAGGGGCGGGCGAGTTCGCCGATCGAGGCGTCGCCCTCGCCCAGGCGCGCCAGGACGGCTCTCCTGGTCGGGTCGGCGAGGGCGCCGAACACAAGGTCGAGACTCGATGATAAGTTATCCATGTGGCTAACTATCTGTGCGTGTCGACGGTTGTCAATAACAGTTATCTGATTGGCTAACTAAATCGCGCGGAGCGAGGCGGCCGCCTAGCCGCCTAGCCGCCTAGCCGCCTAGCCGCCAACCCGCTTCGCCAGAGCCGCCGCCATCGCCGCCACGACGCTGTCCCAATCGCCGTGCGTGGGCTGTCGGAACTGACGCAGGTCCGCGTACCAGGGGCTGTCCTCGCGCCCCAACTCCCACCGCCAGCAGGTGTCGAAGCGGTTCAGCAGCCAGACCGGCGTGCCGATGGCCCCCGCCAGGTGGGCGACGGCGGTGTCTACGGTGATCACCAGGTCGAGATTGGCGACCACGGCGGCGGTCTCCACGAAGTCGGTCAGGTCGTCGCAAAGGTCGAGCAGGGCCATGCCGGCCGGCGGGATCCTGGCCTGGGCGGCGGGGGCGTCCTTCTGCAGCGAGACGAACGAGACGCCGGGAACGGCGGCCAGGGGCGCCAGGGCCGCCAGGGTGACCGAACGCTTGCGGTCGATGGCGTCGGCGTGCGGCTCGCCCGGGCGCAGGCCGCCGGCCCAAACCAGGCCGACCTTCAGGCCCTTCAACGAGGTTAGGCGCTGCGCCCAGGCCGCCACGCGGTCCGGATCGGGGCGCAGGTAGGGCGCGCCGTCGATCGTCTGGTGGTTCTGGTCCAGCACGCCGGCCAGGCTGAGCAGCGGCAGGTGGGCGTCGAAGGCGGGCAGGGGATCGCCGCGCCCGATGACCTCGATCCCCGGCCATTGGCCGCGCAGCAGGGAGACCAGCGGCCCTTGCGTCTCGAAGACCAGCCGCGCGTCGGGCGCCAGGCGGGCGGCGGCCAGCGGAACCAGGCGGCAGAACTGCAGGGTGTCGCCCAGGCCCTGTTCGGCGTGGATCAGCAGGACGCCGCCGGGCAGGGACGAGCCGTCCCATTCGGGCTGGGCGAAGCCGCGCAGGCGAACCCGATAGCCGTCGGACTTCCAGCGCCAGTGATATTCCGCCCAGCCCTCCGGCAGCCGGCCAGCCAGCAGCAGGATCAGGCCCAGATTATAGTGCAGGTCGGCGTCGCCGGGCGTCAGGGCCAGGGCGGCGCGATAGACCCTCTCGGCGTCGGCGATCCGGCCCAGCGCGTGCAGCAGCACGCCCAGGTCGTTCATGATCCTGGCGTCGTCCTGCCGGCGGCGCAGGGCCTCCTGCAAGGCCTGGCCGGCGTCTTCCAGGCGCCCCTGAGCGTGCAGCGACTTGCCCAGATTGTGGCAGGCGTTGACGTAGCCGGTATCCCGGGCGATCGCGGCGCGGAAGCAGGCCTCGGCCTCGGCGTGTCGGTCCAGGCCGTCCAGGGCGATGCCGAGGTTGTCCAGGAACACCGGCGAGTCCGGCGACAGCGCGACGGCCCGCTGATAGGCGGCCAGGGCCTCGGCCTTGCGGCCCTGGCCGCGCAGCACGACGCCCAGGTTGCTGTGGACGTCGGCCAGGTCGGGATTGACGGCGATCATCCGGCGATAGCGCGCCTCGGCGTCGGCGAGGCGGCCGGCCTCCTGCAGGGTCACGGCTTCGGCGAACAGGTAGTGGAGATTGTCCGGCTCCAGCGCGACGGCCTTGCCGATCCAGTCCAGGGCCAGGTCGGGGCGGCCGAACTGTTCGGCCAGCAGGCTCATCCGTCGCCAGGCCTCGGCGTGGCGGGGATCGGCGCCCAGCACCTCGCTGTAGGCCTCCTGCGCCTCGGCGAAGCGCTGGGCCTGGTGATGGGCCAGGCCTTCCTGGAAGCGGGCGGCGATCAGGTCCTGCACGGCGACTCTCCGCGAACGGCGTACTCGAGCGGCGACTATTCCAGACTTGGGAGCCGGCGCACGCGATTTGCGACGATATGGGACATTGCGGCGCACGGGGGCTCGGGCATGCTGACGTCATGAACCCCGCTGATTCCGCCCTCGATTCCGCCGCGATCGCCTATGCCCGGGCCCTGCTGCGCAAACCGATGCGCCGGCAGAGGATGGGGCCGGTCCTGGCCGCCGCCGCCTTCGCGGCCTTGAGCGCGGTGACCTTCGCCACGGTGATGATCATCGCCCCGCCGGCGGTCGTGCAACATCTGCCGTCGGAGCGTCTGGGCGACTAACGACCCGACGGCGCCTGCTCATCGGGCGCCGGGACGCTGAGACGGCAAGCGTCGCCGCCGTCTATTGCCAGGTCTTGCGATTGCTCCTCCCATGCCTCGCGCAAAACGAGGGGACGATCATGGGCATTTCGCGACGCCGGTTTCTCAGTGCGGTCGGTTCGGCCGGCGGCTATGGGGCCCTCTACACCACCATGATGGGCATTGGCCTGCTGGCCGCGCCCCGCGCCTATGCCGGAGCGCCCAAGCTGGGCCTGGCCGGGGGCAAGGGCGCGTCGGTGGCGATCCTGGGCGCGGGCATCGCCGGCCTGGTCGCCGCCTACGAGCTGCGCAAGGCGGGCTACACGGTCACGGTGCTGGAAGCGCGCGAGCGGCCGGGCGGCCGGGCCTGGTCGGTGCGCGCCGGCTCGAAGATCATCCAGACAGGCCGGCCCGACCAGACGGTCGACTGGGCCGCCGGCAAGAACGACTACTTCAACGCCGGCCCCGCCCGCATCCCGCAGTGGCACCACGCCGTCCTCGGCTACTGCCAGGAACTGGGCGTGCCGCTGGAGGTGATGGTCAACGCCAATCGTTCGGCCAAGCTGGACTTCGCGGGCCAGGTGGTCACCGAGCGCCAGGCGGTCAACGACACCCGCGGCGCCTTCACCGAACTGCTGGCCAAGGCCGTCGACAAGGGCGCGCTGGACCAGGAGCTGACCGGCCTCGATAAGCAGAAGCTGCTGGGCTACCTGTCAGCCTACGGCGACCTTTCCAAGAATAGCTACGCTGGCTCCACGCGGGCCGGTTTCCTGGCCTCGCCGGGCGGCTACGACCACCCGCCCAAGGGCGGGCCGCCGCTGCGCATGGCCGACATGATGAAGTCCAACTTCTGGGGCGCCAGCCTGATCTTCGAGGAGATCATCGACATGCAGGCCACCATGCTGCAGCCGGTCGGCGGCATGGACCGGATCTCCTACGCGCTCTACGAGGCGGTCAAGCCGGCCGTGAAGTTCGAGGCGGTGGTCAAGGAACTGCGCAAGACTTCGAAAGGCGTGAAGATCGCCTATGCCGACAAGGCCGGCGCACAGACGCTGGAGGCCGACTACTGCATCTGCACGATCCCGCTGCCGGTGCTGGCCAAGATCCCGTCCGACTTCGCGCCCCGCGTGAAGCAGGCGATCGCGGCGGCCGAATACCACCACGGCACCAAGGTGGCCTGGGAGAGCCGACGGTTCTGGGAGCAGGACGATTTCCAGTACGGCGGCCTGGGCTGGACCGACGAGGCCAACGAGCTGGTCTGGTATCCCAGCGGCGGCATCGGCGAGAAGACCGGCATCCTGGTCGGCGCCTATTCGATCGGCTTCTCTGGTCCGGCTGCGCCGCCGAAATACGCGGCCATGTCGTTCGACGAGCGCTTCGCCCTGTCGCGCAAGGTGATCG
This sequence comes from Caulobacter sp. P1_D6, assembly GCF_056406095.1. Lineage (NCBI taxonomy): Bacteria > Pseudomonadati > Pseudomonadota > Alphaproteobacteria > Caulobacterales > Caulobacteraceae > Caulobacter > Caulobacter sp. P1_D6. Next base: position 49,363 of record NZ_JBFUAW010000019.1, read on the forward strand.
AGAAGTTCCACCCTGGCCACGGCAAGGAGCTGACCAAGCCCTTCACGGTCTCGTGGATGCAGACGCCCTACAGCGAAGGCGTGGCCGTGGGCTGGAAGGAAGAACAGCGCGCCACAGACTATGCCGAGCTCTGCAAGCCCGACGGCGCCTTCTACTTCGCCGGCGAGCACATGAGCTATATCAACGCCTGGCAGGAGGGCGCGGCGCTGTCGGCGCACGAGGCGCTGAAGCTGATCCAGGCAAGGGTGTCGGCGGCCTAGAAGGGCGGTGGGCAGCGGAAACCTCGTCCTTCGACAAGCTCAGGATGAGGTTTCCTACTGTCGAGGCCTGCRAAATGGTCCTCATCCTGAGCTTGTCGAAGGACGAGGACCAAGCGTCGGCGTTGACAGCCGATAGGTTCCGAGAGCCGCCTGCCGCCCCTAAGCGAAGCGCCAGGCCTCTTCGGCCGCGCGCTTCAGGGCCCGCGACTTGTGCAGGGTCTCGTCGTACTCGGCGTCCGGGTCGCTGTCGGCCACGACGCCGCCGCCGGCCTGGACGTACATCATGCCGTCCTTGACCAGGGCGGTGCGCAGCACGATGCAGGTGTCGACCGAGCCGTCGGCGCCAATGTAGCCGACCGCGCCGGCGTAGCCGATGCCGCGCTTCTCGATCTCCAGCTCGTCGATGATCTCCATGGCCCGCACCTTGGGCGCGCCCGAGAGCGTGCCGGCGGGCAGGGCGGCCATCAGCACGTCGACCGGATCCACGCCGTCCGGCGCATCGCCCTCGACGTTGGAGACGATGTGCATGACGTGGCTGTAGCGCTCGATCTTGAAGCTGTCGGTCACCCGCACGTTGGCGTGCTTGCCCTTGGCGGCCGGATCGTTGCTGCCGGCGTGCTTGAGCATCGCCACGCGGCCCACGTCGTTGCGGCCCAGGTCCAGCAGCATCAGGTGCTCGGACCGCTCCTTGGGGTCGGCCAGCAGTTCCTTCTCCAGCGCCAGGTCCTGCTCGGGCGTGGCGCCGCGCGGACGGGTGCCGGCGATCGGGCGGATGGTGATCTTGCCGTCGCGCAGCCGCACCAGGATCTCCGGCGAGGAGCCGACCAGGTTGAAGCCGTCCAGGTCCAGGAAATACAGGAACGGCGACGGATTGGTCCGGCGCAGCGAGCGGTACAGCGCGAACGGCTCCAGCGGGAACGGCGCGCGGAAGCGGTGGCTGGGCACCACCTGGAAGATGTCGCCGGCCCGGATGTACTCCTTGGCCTTCTCGACGATCTCGGCGTAGTCGGCGCGGCTGACCGGGGTGGTGAACTCGGCCTGGCCGTGGCTCTGGCGCGGCGTCGACTGGGTCAGCGGGCCGCGCAGGTCGGCCATCACGCTCTCGATCCGGCCGCGAGCGGCGGCATAGGCGTCGGCGGCCGACACGCCGGCTTGCGGCCGGGCGGTGGTGACCAGGATGATCTCCTGGGCGATGGCGTCGAACACCGCCACGATCGACGGCCGGGTCATGATCCCGTCCGGCAGGCCCAGCGTGTCTTCGTTGACGTCCGGCAGGCGCTCGGCCAGGCGGACCATGTCGTAGCCCAGGGCCCCGAACACGCCGGCCGACGGCGGCGGCAGGCCGGCCGGCAGCTCGATCCGCGAGCGGGCGATCAGGTCGCGCAGGCTGTCCAGCGCGCCGCCCGCCTGGGGCGTGAAGCGGCCGGCGGCGATGTCGTCGCCCTCGGCGATCTCGGCCTGGTCGCCGCGGCAGCGCCAGACCAGATCCGGCTTCATCGCCACGATCGAATAGCGCCCGCGCCAGGCGCCGCCCTCGACGCTTTCGAACAGGAAGGCGTAGGGCCGTCCGTGACCGATCTTCAGATAGGCCGAGACCGGGGTCTCCAGATCGTCGATCAGCCGGGTCCAGACCACCTGCGGGCGGCCGGACTCGTAGACGGCGCCAAAGGCGTCAAGCGCGGGCTCCAGGCTCATTGAGCCTTGCCTTTTTCCTTGGCCTTGGCCGGAGCCTTGCCGTCTTCGGCGGGCAGGGTGCTGGTGTCGACGCCGATCGCCTGGCGGGCCAGGGTCAGGTTGACCTTGGTCTTGAGCTGGGTCTTGGCGGCGTCCTGGGCGGACTGGCCGACGTCGCGGAACAGGCCTTGCGAGGTCTGCGGACGCATGGCCTCGGTGATCTGGGCCATCTGCTCGGGCGCGCCCGGATGGACCTTCTCGACCACGGCCACCAGGTAGCCGCCCTGCGGGCCGCGCGTGACGAACGGCGCGCCCGGCTTGGCGCCGAACGTGCCCATCAGCAGGTCGCGGCCCAGGGCCTGGAACTGCCGGGCGTTCTGGCGGCTGATGTTGGGCACGCGCTGCACCTGGGTCTGGGCCGAGGCGGCGACCGCTTCCAGCGACTCGCCCTTCTTGACCCGCGCCGACAGCTCGTCGGCCTTGACCTTCATGCGGGCCAGCAGGGTTTCCAGCATCCAGCGCTGGGCCAGGGGCTCGCGGATCTCGGCCAGGGGCGGCATGGCCGACGGAATGACCCTTTCGACGCGGACGGCGAAATATTCGCCCTTGCCGGCCTCGATCAGTTCGCTCTCGCCGCCCGAGGGCAGTTCGAAGGCGGTCTTCAGCGCGTCCGGGGTCAGGGCCAGGGCCGGCTGGCCGGTCTGGTCGACGCCGTTGGCGGCGATCGGCGAGGTGGTCTGCACCAGGGCGCCGGCCTTGGTCGCCGCGTCGATCAGGTTGGCGCCGCCGTCGTGGGCGTCCTGATAGGTCTGGGTCTGCTCATAGGCCTTGGCCTGGGCGGCCTGGGCCTTCAGTTCGGCCTCGATGGCCGGGCGCTGCGATTCCAGGCTGGGCATGGCGGCCGGGTTGATCTTGACCAGCTTGACCACCGAGACGCCGAGGTCGCCGTTGATCGGCGCGCTGACCTGGCCCGCCGTCAGGGCGAACACCGCGTCGGCCACCTTGCGGTCGGGCAGGGCGGACTTCGGCTTGGAGTCGATCATCAACGGCTGCTTGCCGTAGGCGCTGGCGACGACGGCCGGCTGGTCGCCCTTGGCCAGGCGCTGGGCGATCACCGCGGCGGCCTTGGCGTCGGGGGCGACGATCTGGACGTACGAGCGCGTCTCGGCCGTGCCCAGGGTGTCCTTGCGGAAGTTGTAGGTCTTGACGATGTCGGCCTCGGGCACGGTCACCGTGCTCTCCAGGGCCTTGGCGCTGAAGCGGGCCACCGACAGGATCCGGGTCTCGGGCCGGGTCAGCTGGGCGGCGTGTTCCTTCATATAGGCCTGGAGCTGGGCGTCGGTCGGGGCGCCCGGCTTCTCGACGGTCGCGGGATTGATCGCGAAGGCGGCCAGGTCGCGGCCTTCCAGGCCGTAGGCGGCTTGCAGCGCCGAATAGATGCGCGGAGCGCGCAGGCCGGCGGCCACGGCGCTGAACAGATGGGTCTGGGCGATGTCGTCGCGCAGCGAGGCTTCGTAGCGCGCCGGGGTCAGCTCGTTCTGGGCCAGCAGGCGCTGGTACATCACCGAGTCGAACTTGCCGGTGATCGGATCGAACGGGCGCTGGCCCGGGGGCAGGCCGGCCAGCTGCTCGCGCAGGGTGTCGCCGACCAGCTTGTCGGACGGGCGCACGCCGATCTTGCGGACCAGTTCGGCCAGGGATTCCTGCAGGGCCAGCTGGGTCAGCATCTTGCGGTCGACGCCCTGTTGGACGGCGATGTCCGGCGTGATGATCTGGCCCTGGGCCTGCTCGCGCTTCCGATAGTTCTCGAACTGCGCCTTGAAGTCCTCCGGCGCCATGTTCCGCGACCCGGCCGCGATCACCCACTTGCCGGGGGGATGACGGAACACGTCGCTGATGCCGAACACCGCGAAGCTGACGATGAGCAGACCAAACAGGAGCACCGCGAACGGCGATTTGGCGAAGGAGCGGAAGCCGGCGAGCATGACTGGGAGAAACCTTCCTCGAAAATCGCGCGGATTCCACGCAGGGCGACGGAACAGACGCGAGCTGCGGGTATAGTAGAGCCGCGGGGGGCCGGGCAAGCGGTGGAGGGGCTCAAGCGGTCTTGACTTCCGACCCGCGTGGGGTCCCAAACCGGGCGCATGACCCTTTCGCTGACCACGCCCCGGCCTCTGATCGCCGGAAATTGGAAGATGTTCGGCCTTGAAGCCTCGCTCGACGAGGCCCGTGCGGTGGCGGCGGCGCTGGCCGCCAAGCCGCCCGCCGCCCGCGTCGCGATCTGTCCCTCGGCCACATTGCTGCACCGAATGGCCGAGGCCATGGCCGGCGAGGCGGTGATCGTCGGCGGCCAGGACTGCCATCCCGCCGTGTCGGGACCGCACACCGGCGACATCTCGGCGGCCATGCTGGTCGACGCCGGCGCCCGGCTGGTGATTCTCGGCCATTCCGAGCGTCGCGCCGCCTACGGCGAAAGCGACGCCTTGGTGTCGGCCAAGGTCGAGGCCGCCCTGACCGCCGGCCTGGAGCCGATCATCTGCTTCGGCGAGACCCTGGCCCAGCGCGACGCCGGCCAGGCCGAGGCGGTGGTCACCGGCATGGCGCGTGGGTCGCTGCCCGCTTCGCTGGCAGGGCAAGCTTTCGCGGTGGCCTATGAGCCGGTCTGGGCCATCGGCACGGGCCGCACCCCGACCACGGCCGACATTGAGCACATCCACGAGGCGCTGCGCGCGGTGCTGGTCGAGCGGTTCGGCGAGCACGGCGCGACCGTGCCGATCCTCTACGGCGGTTCGGTCAAGTCCGACAACGCCGGCCAGATCTTGGCCATGCCGGAGGTCGGCGGCGCCCTGGTCGGCGGCGCTTCGCTGAAGGCGGCCGACTTCCTGGCGATCATCGAGGCCGCCTAGGAGGCGAGGGCGATCGGCGCCGCGGGCCTGGCCTGCCAGGCTCCGATGCGCTTGGCCACCTCGCTGGGCCCGGCGGCGTCCAACGCTTCCTCGAAGGCGGCCAGGGCGGCCAGCAGGTCTTGCCCGAAGAAGGTCCCCGACCACTCGCCGCCAACGAACGCGGGGAGGCAGGCGTCGACCCGCCTGGCGGCCGCCTCGACGTCGGCTGTCTTGTTGGCCAGCAGGGACAGGTTCTGCAGGGTCACCCTGACCCGTTGAATCGCCAACGCCACCGTTCCGGCGACATCTTCTGGAGAGGTTTCGACGGCGATCCTGCGAACCGCCTTGAGATGATCAGAGATGTGTCGGGAACTCGTCATAGTATAACTCCTAGCGCGGAAACCCCATTTTCCGTCATTTCCTGATTTTGAAGATCGGGGAAAACCCTGGTCTCGGTCACAGCTTTCCCCCACTTTAAGTTGTGAAATGCGCGCGCTAGCGGCAAGGCTTGATTGATACCGCTCCCACCCGCTGTTCTCGATTTTGCTCAGCCGAGAGCGGATTTCATTCAAGCTCAGTGGTCGTCTCGGTCCATTCGACCCAAAGCGCGGGACTCCAAGCCTGCCAGGCTGAGCGGCTTCAGCGCCAACTTCGCACGGCATTTCTGGGTTAGCGTCCTGAAATCCCTGATTTCTATCCTCGATTCTCCGCAGTCACTCAGCCCGTCGTATCCTGATCCCACCTCGTTGCAGGGAAAGGGCGCATGGCCAGCGACCGATGCGGCGGCGGGGGGCGATCGAGCGGGAAGCTCTGTCGGCGGCGAGGTTCTCGTGCGTAGGAACCCCGTCAAACCTCATGTCTCTGGTGCCGGCTGGGCTCGGAACACGGATACAGCGTGATGTGGGGGCCGGCTTAGCAGCAGGCGGGCGGTGAAAGGCTCGCGGTCCGGGACCAGGTTTCGTTGACCTGGCCCGCCCGTCGGAGGCTTCAAGGCGGCGAGGCCCTAACAGGGCTCAGCGCCGCAGGCTTCCGGATAACGATGGCGCGGAGCGGCAGGCTTCGTCGAAACGGTATTCTTCTTCAAACTCCGGACGATGTCCGGCGCTCCGCGACCCTTTCCGTTCCCTCAGCGGCTCGCCGCGTGAGCTTGTGACGCCGTGCCCGCTAACACTTGCCCCCACCTGACCGCTTCGCGGTCTGTCCGCCCCCATAGGGGGCGGAGGACGCGCGCACCACACCTCTTCCCCCTGTGGGGGAAGACGACCGCGAAGCGGTCCGTAGGGGGCAAGTGCTCGCCGCACAGGTCTCGGGAGAAAGTCCCCGCCCCTAGAACAGCAACCCATAAAGCCGGCAGTCGCGGCGTTCGCCGTCGCGGTCGACATGGCCCTTCAGATAGCCTTCCTGCTCGAAACCCAGCTTCAGCAGCACCTTTTCCGCCCGTCCGTCGCCGACATGGGTGCGGGCGATCATCCGCTTGAGCCCCAGGGACGAGGCGCAATAGGCCAGCAGGGCGGCGGCGGCCTCGGTGGCGTAGCCCCGGCCCCAGGCGTCGCGCGTGATGATGAAGCCCAGCTCGCCGCGATAGTGCCGCCAATCCAGGTCCACCAGCTCGCAATAGCCCACGAACCAGCCGGTCTTGGTCTGGCGCATCCCCCAGTACATCGCCCGGCGCTCGTCCATCTCGGCCACCTGGGCGGCGACCGTCGCGGCGACCTCGTCGGGATCCTCGATGGCGGCGCGATCCCAGTGGGCCATCACCTCCGGATCGCTCATGAACGGGTAGACGAGGGGGGCGTCCTCAACGGCCAGCGGCGTCAGGCTAAGGCGTTCGGTCTCGAGGATCATGCGCGAGAATGGACCTGATGCGAGCGTAGGGAATGGTCTTGAGTGCGGCGGGTTCGTCCCCAGCTATGGCGCGGGCCCGTTGCAAGTGATAGAGGGGCCGCTTCGTTTTTCGCGGCGGAAGTGTCCGTCGCCCGGATCGAGATCGATTTACACATGCTCATCGGCGTTCTGCTGACCATCAACATCATCGTTTGCATCGCCCTGATCGGCGTGGTGCTGATGCAGCGCTCCGAAGGGGGCGCCCTAGGCATGGGCGGTGGCGGCGGCGGTTTCATGACCGCGCGCGGCGCCGGCGATCTTCTGACCCGCACGACCTGGATCCTGTTCTCGGTCTTCCTGATCATCAGCCTGGCCCTGACCATCCTGACGGGCCGCATGGGCTCCAGCAATTCGGTCGTCGACCGCCTGAAGCTGGACGGCCTGGACAGCAAGACCCTGAACGCCGCCCCGCTGCCGGCCGGTCCGACCGCTCCGGCCCCGACCCTGCCGGCTCCGGCCGCCGCCGGTCCGGCCGCGATCGAGGCTCCGACGCCGCAGATCAGCGCCCCGGCTCCGACCGTCTCGACGCCCAAGCCGGCCGCCAAGGCTCCGGCCCAGGCCGCGACCAAGGCGCCCGCCGCCGCCCCGGTCCCGGTGATCGACGCCCCGGCTCCGGCCGACCAAAAGCCGGCCCAGTAAGGGCCGGCTTCAAGTCTACCGTTGCTGCCGAGCCGCCTCCGCCGGGAGGGCGGCGCATTCTTTCTGTGAATGAACCTCGGTCTTTTCCCCGGCGACGTCGAATCACGGCTAATCTGATCGCCCATGACCCGGTACATCTTCATCACCGGCGGCGTGGTTTCCTCATTGGGAAAAGGCCTCGCCTCCGCAGCGCTCGGAGCGCTCCTGCAGGCTCGCGGCTACAAGGTTCGCCTTCGTAAGCTCGACCCCTATCTCAACGTCGATCCGGGCACGATGTCCCCGTATCAGCACGGCGAGGTCTTCGTGACCGACGACGGGGCCGAGACCGACCTCGACCTGGGTCACTACGAGCGCTTCACCGGCGTGTCGGCCACCAAGGCCGACAACATCACGACCGGCCAGATCTACAAGACGATCATCGAGAAGGAGCGTCGCGGCGACTATCTGGGCGCGACCGTCCAGGTGATTCCGCACGTCACCAACGAGATCAAGGACTTCGTCCTTTCACCGGCGCTGGACGAGACGGGCGAGAAGCCGGTCGACTTCGTGCTGGTCGAGATCGGCGGCACGGTGGGCGACATCGAGGGCCTGCCGTTCTTCGAGGCCATCCGCCAGCTGCGCCAGGACCTGCCGCGCGGCCAGAGCTGCTACGTCCACCTGACCCTGCTGCCGTTCATCAAGACGGCCGGCGAGATGAAGACCAAGCCGACCCAGCACTCGGTCAAGGAACTGCGCTCGATCGGCATCCAGCCCGACATCCTGCTGTGCCGCTGCGAGCAGGAGATTCCGGTCGAGGAAAAGCGCAAGATCGCCCAGTTCTGCAACGTGCGCCCCAGCGCCGTGATCCAGGCGATGGACAGCTCCTCGATCTACGCCGTGCCGATCGACTATCACAAGGAAGGCCTGGACGCCGAGGTGCTGGACGTGTTCGGCATGAGCGACGCGCCCAAGCCGAACCTGGCCCGCTGGGAAGCGATCGACCAGGTCGTCAACCACCCGGACGGCGAAGTGACCATCGCGGTGGTCGGCAAGTACACGGTCCTCAAGGACGCCTACAAGTCGCTGATCGAGGCCCTGCACCACGGCGGCCTGGCCAACAAGGTCAAGGTCAACCTGGACTGGGTCGAGAGCGAGACGTTCGAGGGCGACGAGGGCGCGGCCGCGGCCCGCCTGGAGAACGCCCACGCCATCATGGTGCCCGGCGGCTTCGGCGAGCGGGGGGCCGAGGGCAAGATCCGCGCCGCCCAGTTCGCCCGGGAACGAAAGGTGCCGTACTTCGGCATCTGTTTCGGCATGCAGATGGCGGTCATCGAGACCCTGCGCAACGTGGCCGGCATCAAGGACGCCTCGTCCAGCGAGTTCGGTCCCACCGAGCGTCCCGTGGTCGGCATCATGACCGAGTGGATCAAGGGCAACGAGACCGTCCAGCGGCGCAGCAACGACGATCTGGGCGGGACCATGCGCCTGGGGGCGTACGAGGCCGTCCTGACGGCCGGATCGAAGGTCGCCGAGATCTACGGCACCACCGACATCAGCGAGCGCCACCGCCACCGCTACGAGGTCAATATCGGCTACGCCCACCTGATGGAGGACGCCGGCCTGAAACTGACCGGCCGCTCGCCCAACGGCGTGCTGCCCGAGATCGTCGAACGCGACGACCATCCGTGGTTCATCGGGGTACAATATCACCCCGAATTGAAGAGCCGTCCCTTCGCCCCGCACCCCCTGTTCGCCAGCTTCATCGCGGCCGCGAAAGAGCAGGGACGATTGGTCTAACAAGCCCGGTTGCATCCTCGGGGAGTTTCAGGCATAAGCGCGCCCTCACACGGCGGCCTGGGTCTTCCCCGAGTCGCCGTCTCTAATTTTCAAGCTCAGCGAGCAGAGTCACTTCGATGGCCGTTCCCAAAAGAAAAACTTCGCCTTCTCGCCGGAACATGCGCCGGTCGCACCACGCCCTGGGCGCCAATTCCTTCGTGGAAGACAAGGACTCGGGCGAACTGCGCCGCCCGCACCACGTCGACCTGAAGACCGGTCTGTACAACGGCAAGCAGATCCTGACGCCGAAGGAAGACTAACCTTCGCGTCCGCTTCCGCCCGGTTCTTAGAACAGGGGCGGGAACGACGAGACAAAGCCTGAAAGGCGGCGGTCCCCGGMCCGCCGCCTTTTCGCTTTTCGGCGCAGCTTTCCCCAAGTGGCGCAACGGCTCCCGTGCTTGCCTGGATATGGATTTCGACAACGCTGTCGAAATAACCGTGTTATCTTGACGGCAGGGAGATTCACCCATGCTCACACGCCGAAACATCACGGCGGGACTGGGATTGTCGCTGATGGCCGACGCGGCCTGGGCTCGATCCGCGATGCCCGAACCGCTGCTGCAGAAGACCTCGCTGCAAACCTCGCCGACTCCATCGCCGGCGACGCCGCCTTCCGGCGTGCTTCCACCGGTCGAGGAGGCACCGCCGTTCTTCCTCGACACGGCGCTGGACGCCGGCGACCGCATGACGGTCGAGGTGTTCATCAACGGGCAGGGGCCCTTCAACTTCGTCGTCGACACCGGCGCCGACCGGAGCGCGCTGTCGACGCCCGTGGCGGCCCGGCTGGGCCTGGAGCCGGGGCCGAACGTGATGCTGCATGGCGTAGGCGGCTCGGCCCTGACGCCCACGGCCAAGGTGGCGCTGATGGTGGCCGGCGATTCCCGCATGAAGGACTCCGAGTTGCCGGTGCTCCCGCCCGAGCGTTTGGGCGTGGACGGCCTGCTGGGCGTCGACATGCTCGAGAACCGCAACGTCATCATGGATTTCAACAAGAAGCGCCTGGAGGTCCGTCGCAGCACGGCCCTGTCGGGCGCCTTCCCCGGCGTGCGCGAGGTCTCGGTGCTGGCCGACGCCCGTTTCGGCCGGCTGGCGGTCGCCAACGCCCGGGTCAGCGGCGTGCGCTGCGTGGCCTTCATCGACTCCGGCTCCGGCGCCAGCATGGGCAACATCGCCCTGGCCGAGGCCATCAAGCTGCGGGTTCGCCGCAAGCCCGAGCCCGCCATGGCCATCCGGCTGATCGGCGCGGCGGGGGAGGAGACGCTGGGCGAGATGCGTGTCGTCCGCTCGATCGAGCTGGGCGCGCTACGGATGACCAACTTGCCGCTGGTGTTGGCCGATCTGCATATCTTCGACGTCTGGAACCTCAACAGCCGGCCCGCCGTGCTGCTGGGCGTCGACGTGCTGAAGATGTTCGCCCGGGTCGAGCTCGACTTCGGCGCGGACCGGGTGAAGTTCCGGCTCGGCAAGGGCTGGGCGCCGCCCGTCCTCGAAGCCTAGGGGCGGCCTGAAGGCAGGACGCGCCGAACGTTCGTTCCGACGATCCGGCGAGCGCCGGTTGCGGTTCGCGGCACGCGCCGCTAAGGGGAAGCGCCTTTTGAAAGGGGAGCTCCCATGACCGAGATCGTCGACATCATCGCCCGCGAAATCCTGGACAGCCGCGGCAATCCGACGGTCGAGGTCGACGTCGTCCTGGAAGACGGCGCTTTTGGTCGCGCCGCCGTGCCGTCGGGCGCCTCGACGGGCGCGCACGAAGCCGTCGAGAAGCGCGACGGCGACAAGGGCCGCTACGGCGGCAAGGGCGTCAAGGCGGCCGTGGACGCGGTCAACAACGAGCTGTTCGACGCGCTGTCGGGCGTTGACGCCGAAGACCAGCGCCGCATCGACAACCTGATGATCGAGCTGGACGGCACGGCCAACAAGAGCCGCCTGGGCGCCAACGCCATCCTCGGCGTCTCGCTGGCCGTCGCCAAGGCCGCCGCCGAGTCGGCCGGCCTGCCGCTCTACAAGTACGTCGGCGGCGTCTCGGCCCGCGTCCTGCCGGTGCCGATGATGAACATCATCAACGGCGGCGCCCACGCCGACAATCCGATCGACATCCAGGAATTCATGATCCTGCCGACCGGCGCCCCGACCTTCGCCGAGGCCCTGCGGATGGGCGCGGAGATCTTCCACGGCCTGAAGAAGGCCCTGAAGGACGCCGGCCACAACACCAACGTCGGCGACGAAGGCGGCTTCGCCCCCAACCTCGGCTCGGCCGAAGACGCGCTGGCCTTCATCGTGAAAGCCGGTGAAGCGGCCGGCTACAAGTCGGGCGAGGACTTCGTCCTGGGCCTGGACGTCGCCGCCACCGAGTTCTTCAAGAACGGCAAGTACGAGCTGGAAGGCGAGGGCAAGAGCCTGGATCCGGCCCAGATGGTCGACTACCTGGCCAACCTGGCCGACAAGTTCCCGATCCTGTCGATCGAGGACGGCATGTCGGAAGACGACTTCGAAGGCTGGAAGCTGCTGACGGACAAGCTGGGCAAGAAGGTCCAGCTGGTCGGCGACGACCTGTTCGTCACCAACCCCAAGCGCCTGCAGCTGGGCCTGGACAAGGGCCTGGCCAACTCGATCCTGATCAAGGTCAACCAGATCGGCACGCTGTCTGAGACCATCGACGCCGTCGATCTGGCTCACCGCAACGCCTACACCAGCGTGATGAGCCACCGTTCGGGCGAGACCGAGGACAGCACGATCGCCGACCTGGCCGTCGCCCTGAACTGCGGTCAGATCAAGACCGGTTCGCTGGCCCGCTCGGACCGGCTGGCCAAGTACAACCAACTGCTGCGCATCGAGGAAGCCCTGGACGATCAGGCGGTCTATGCCGGCCGCGCGGTGCTCAAGGGCCGCTAGTTCCAGCGACGATCACGACGAAGGGCGGCGCCTCCAGCGCCGCCCTTTTTCGTTTCAAATGCTACGATTCTAGAGGTCGAGGCCCGGATCGCCCGATTTCGAGGCGCCGGGCGCCAAAATTCACCAACAATTTTTCTAAAAGCAAAATCGCCCGCGTGCCGCACTGCCGCAGAAAGCGCCGCCAAACGGTCGTTCAGATGCTGCGACGCGGTATCTAGATGCCCTTGAAACCATCTCAAATGAAAGCGTTAGGGCCCTGCTTTCGACATCTTGCCGCCACCTGCTCAAACCCCCCGTTTAGTAAGGCGTTAAGCATGGTCGGGCAGGGTAAACTACCCCTCCTGGGAATCGCTGATGTTCGCCCGACTGCAACCTTTTCTGCCGACCGCGGCGCTCCTCCTGTTGATCACTTACTTCGTGTTTCACGCCCTGACGGGCGAACGCGGGCTGTTATCAACGTCGCAGCGCAACGCAGATCTCGCCGCCAAGACGCTGGAGTTGAAGAAGATCCGCGCCGAAAGGATGGACCTGGAGGCCCGTGCTCGTCTATTACGCAGCGGCAGTTTGTCGGCGGACCTCCTGGAAGAACGCGCGCGTTCGCTCCTGGGATACGCCGACCCCAAGGACTACGTGATCCGCACCCCGCGCTGAGCGTTTGGGTAGGAGACCCGGTTCTTCGGCTCTGCCGGCGGATCAGGCGAACCTGGCCCGTTTCGGGTTTGACAAAGGACCCCCATCTACGCGGAACCGAAGGTTCATTCGGTCGGTGGGCGTCCAGGAGTAGGCCGCGATGAAGATTGGCCAGGGAGAGTTGAATGGCGCGTACGCGCAAGGGTGAAGCCCCCGCGGGGAAGGCTGATGCCACCGGTGTCAACGCCTTCGTCGGCAAGGACGAGCTTCTGAAATTCTACCAGGACATGCTGCTGATCCGCCGTTTCGAAGAACGGGCTGGACAGCTGTACGGCATGGGCCTGATCGGCGGCTTCTGCCACCTCTACATCGGTCAGGAAGCCATCGCGGTCGGCATGCAGTCGATCAAGGTCAAGGGCGACCAGATCATCACCGGCTACCGTGACCACGGCCACATGCTGGCCGCCGGCATGGATCCCAACGAAGTCATGGCCGAGCTGACCGGCCGCGCGGGCGGTTCGTCGCGCGGCAAGGGCGGCTCGATGCACATGTTCGACATCGAGACCGGCTTCTACGGCGGCCACGGCATCGTCGGCGCCCAGGTGTCGCTCGGCACCGGCCTGGCGCTGAACAACCATTATCGCGGCAACGGCAACGTCGCCTTCGCCTATTTCGGCGACGGCGCGGCCAACCAGGGCCAGGTCTACGAGAGCTTCAACATGGCCCAGCTGTGGAAGCTGCCGGTCGTGTACGTGATCGAGAACAACCAGTACGCCATGGGCACCAGCGTCGAGCGTTCGGCGTCGGAGACCGCCTTCCACAAGCGCGGCACCTCGTTCCGGATTCCGGGCGAGGAAGTCGACGGCATGGACGTGATCGCCGTGGCCGAGGCCGGCGCCCGCGCCGCCGAGCACGCCCGTAGCGGACAGGGCCCGTTCATCCTCGAGATGAAGACCTATCGCTATCGCGGCCACTCGATGTCCGACCCGGCCAAGTACCGGACCAAGGACGAGGTCGACAACGTCAAGCAGACGCGCGACCCGATCGACCACCTGAAGGAACGCCTGGCCAAGGCCGGCGTCACCGAAGACGACCTGAAGGTCGTCGACGCCGAGGTGAAGCGCATCGTGGCCGAGGCGGCCGAATTCGCCCGCACCAGCCCCGAGCCCGATCCTTCCGAACTCTACACCGACGTATACCTGGAGGCCGCCCAGTGACGGACATCCTGATGCCCGCCCTGTCCCCGACGATGGAAGAGGGGACCCTGGCCAAGTGGCTGGTCAAGGAAGGCGACACCGTCAAGGCCGGCGACGTGATCGCCGAGATCGAGACCGACAAGGCGACGATGGAAGTCGAAGCCGTGGACGAAGGCGTGATCGAGGCCATCCTGGTTCCGGCCGGCTCCGAGAACGTCAAGGTCAACACCCTGATCGCCAAGCTGAAGGGCGAGGGCGAAGCCGCTTCGCCGGCTCCCGCCGCCGCTCCGGCCGCCGCCGCGCCCGCCGCTGAAGCCGCTCCGGCTCCGGTCGCCGCGCCCGCCGCGGCGCCGATCTCGGCCGCCTCGACCTTCGCCGATCCGGAAATCCCGGAAGGCACGCCGCTGAAGAAGATCACGGTCCGCGACGCCCTGCGCGACGCCATGGCCGAAGAGATGCGCCGCGACGACAAGGTCTTCCTGATGGGCGAGGAAGTCGCCCAGTACCAGGGCGCCTACAAGGTCTCGCGCGACCTGCTGCAGGAGTTCGGCGACAAGCGCGTCATTGACACGCCGATCACCGAGCACGGCTTCGCCGGCCTCGGCGTCGGCGCGGCCATGGCCGGCCTGAAGCCGATCGTCGAGTTCATGACCTGGAACTTCGCCATGCAGGCGATCGACCAGATCATCAACTCGGCCGCCAAGACGCTCTACATGTCGGGCGGCCAGATCAAGTCGTCGATCGTGTTCCGCGGCCCCAACGGCGCGGCCTCGCGGGTCGGCGCCCAGCACAGCCAGGACTACGCGGCCTGGTACGGCAACGTCCCCGGCCTGAAGGTCGTCGCGCCGTACGACGCGGCCGACGCCAAGGGCCTGATGAAGGCGGCCATCCGCGATCCGAACCCGATCGTCTTCCTCGAACACGAGATGATGTACGGCCACGAGTTCGACATCCCGGACGTCGAGGACTGGATCGTGCCGATCGGCAAGGCCAAGATCCGTCGTTTCGCCGCCGAGGGCCATGCCGGTCCCAGCGTCACCATCGCCACCTATTCGCGGATGGTCGGCTTCGCCCTCCAAGCCGCCGAAGAGCTGGCCAAGGAAGGCATCGAAGCCGAGGTCGTCGACCTGCGCACGATCCGTCCGATGGACCACGCGACGATCCTGGAAAGCGTCAAGCGGACCAACCGTCTCGTGACGGTCGAGGAAGGCTGGGGCCCGATGGGCGTCGGCGCCGAGATCGTCGCCCGGATCACCGAGTTCGGCTTCGACTATCTGGACGCCCCGCCGCTGCGGGTGCACCAGGAAGACGTGCCGCTGCCCTATGCGGCGAACCTGGAAGCCCTGTCGCTGCCTTCGGTCCCCAAGATCGTGAAGGCGGCCAAGACGGTCTGCTACCGTTGATCGCCCGGCCCGCTCGCCTAGGCCCAGGCCTGTGTGAGCGGGCAGGGAGCCGCTCATGACCCAGACCCTCAACGGTTCCTGCCATTGCGGCGCGGTGCACGTGCAGCTCGACCCCGGCAAGCCGGTGGCCGAGTTGGCCCTGCGGTCCTGCCAATGCAGCTTCTGCCGTCGGCAGGGCTCGCGGACGACCAGCGATCCGGGCAGCCGCCTGCACATCACCGCCGCTCCGGGATCGCTGATGCGTTACAGGTTCGGGCGGCGGGCGGTGGACTTCCTGATCTGCCGGGAATGCGCCGTCTACGTGGCGGCGATGATCGAGGACGAGGGCCAGGCCTACGCCACCCTCAACGTCGTGGGGACCGACCTGCCGGGTTTCGCCGATCGCGAGCCTGAACGGCTGGACTATCACGACGAAACGGACGAACAACGCCTTGCCCGTCGCAAGGCCAAATGGACGCCGACCGTTCTGGTCGAAGCCGTCCCGAACGCTTGAGGAAGAAGCTCAATGTCGATCGACATCCTGATGCCCGCCCTGTCGCCCACCATGGAGGAGGGGACCCTCGCCAAGTGGCACGTCAAGGTTGGCGACACCGTCAAGGCCGGCGACGTGATCGCCGAGATCGAGACCGACAAGGCGACGATGGAAGTCGAAGCCGTCGATGAAGGCGTGGTCGAGGCCATCCTGGTCGACGCCGGCACCGAGAACGTCAAGGTCAACGCCCTGATCGCCAAGCTGGCCGGCGAGGGCGAAAGCCCGGCGCCCCCCCCTTCTAAGGAGGCGCCCGCGAAGGCCGCGCCCGCCGCTGAAGCGCCCAAGGCCGCTGCTCCGGCTCCGGCCGCCCCGGTCCAGGCCGCCGGCGAAACCGCCGCTCCGGCCAAGCCGGCTCCCGCCGCCGCCCCGGCGGGCGACCGCGTGTTCGCCTCGCCGCTGGCCCGTCGTCTGGCCTCGGCCGCGAACCTGGACCTGAAGTCGATCGCCGGCACCGGTCCGCATGGCCGCGTGGTCAAGGCCGACGTCGAAGCCGCCCAGAAGGGCGGCGCGCCCGCCGCCAAGGCCGCCCCGGCCTCGGCTTCCACCGCCGCCTCGGCCGCCGCCGCGCCGCGCGCCCACCTGTCGCTGGAGCAGCAGGGCATCCCCGCCGGCTCCTACGACCTCGTTCCGCTGGACGGCATGCGCAAGACCATCGCGCGCCGCCTGACCGACAGCTTCCGCGACGTGCCGCACTTCCCGCTGGTCATCGATCTGGAGATCGACGCCCTGCTGGCCGCGCGCGCCAAGATCAACCACCTGCTCGAAGGCCAGGGCGTGAAGGTGTCGGTCAACGACATCATCATCAAGGCCTGCGCCGTGGCGCTCAAGCGCGTGCCGGAGGCCAACGCCTCCTACACGCCCGAGGGCATCGCCCTGCACCACCACGCCGACATCGCCGTGGCCGTGGCCATCGACGGCGGCCTGATCACCCCGATCGTCCGCGCCGCCGAGACCAAGGGCCTGGCCCAGATCTCGGCCGAGGTGAAGGACCTCGCCGCCCGCGCCAAGTCCAAGAAGCTGAAGCCCGAGGAATTCCAGGGCGGCACCTTCTCGGTCTCCAACCTCGGCATGTTCGGCATCAAGCAGTTCGCCTCGATCATCAACGAGCCGCAGGGCGCGATCATGAGCGTCGGGGCCGGCGAGCAGCGCCCGGTGGTCAAGGACGGCCAGCTGGCCGTGGCCACGGTGATGACCGTCACCCTGACCTGCGACCACCGCGTGGTCGACGGCGCCATCGGGGCCAAGTTCCTGGCCGCCTTCAAGCCGCTGATCGAAGAGCCGCTGACGCTGTTGGTCTAGGCGGAGGGCAGGGCGATGTCGGTCTACGACTACTCCGCCAAGACGCTGGACGGCCACGACGCGAGCTTGGCCGACTATCGCGGCCAGGTGCTGCTGATCGTCAACACGGCCAGCAAGTGCGGCTTCACCCCGCAGTACGAGGGGCTGGAGACGCTGTACCGTGAGTACAAGGACAAGGGCTTCACGGTCCTGGCCTTCCCATGCAACCAGTTCGGGGCCCAGGAGCCCGGGAACGCCGAGGAGATCGCGAACTTCTGTTCGCTGACCTACGACGTGACGTTCCCGGTCCTGGCCAAGATCGACGTCAACGGCCCCTCGGCGCATCCGCTCTACGCTTACCTGAAGCACGAGCAGAAGGGCCTGCTGGGCACCGAGGCGATCAAGTGGAACTTCACCAAGTTCCTGATCGGTCGCGACGGCGAAGTCGTCGAACGTTTCGCGCCCACCACCAAGCCTGAAGACCTCAAGCTCGCCGTCGAGGCGCTGCTGTAACTCACTCCTGGACCGGCCCTGGGCCGATCGACCGACGCTGACCGGCTCCCTCCGATGGCGTCAAAGCTAGGATACGAAAGACATGTCCACGGAATTCGACGTCGTCGTCATCGGGGCCGGCCCCGGCGGTTATGTGGCCGCGATCCGCGCCAGCCAGTTGGGCCTGAAGACGGCGATCATCGAGCGCGAGAACCTGGGCGGCATCTGCCTCAACTGGGGCTGCATCCCGACCAAGGCGCTGCTGAAGTCCGGCGAGATCTACGAACAGCTGTCGCACCTGGGCGGCTACGGCCTGTCGGTCGAGAAGGCCTCGTTCGACTTCGGCAAGATCATCGAGCGCTCGCGCGGCGTGGCCAAGACCATGTCCTCGGGCATCGCCTTCCTGATGAAGAAGCACAAGATCGAGGTCGTCGAGGGCGAGGCCAAGCTCGAGAAGGGCAGCCCGTCGCCGAAGGTCGTCGTGGCCCTGAAGGCCGGCGGCAGCCGCACGATCCAGGCCAAGAGCGTGATCCTGGCCAGCGGCGCCCGGGCCCGCGAGATCGCCGCTATCGGCGCGGTCTCGGACGGCGACAAGATCTGGACCTATCGCGACGCCCTGGCCCCCAAGACCATGCCCAAGTCGCTGGTCGTCATCGGCTCGGGCGCCATCGGCATCGAGTTCGCCAGCTTCTACCGCGCCCTGGGCGCTGAAGTGACCGTCGTGGAAGCCGTCGACCGCATCATGCCGGTCGAGGACGCCGAGGTCTCCAAGGCCGCCCAGAAGGCCTTCGAGAAGCGCGGCATCACCTTCCGCATCGGCGCCAAGGTGACCAAGGTCGACAAGACCAAGGACGGCGTCTCGGTGGCCATCGAGGTCGGCGGCAAGGCGGAAGCCCTGACCGCCGCCGTCTGCATCGTCGCGGTCGGCATCGCCCCGAACACCGAGGGCCTGGACGCCATTGGCCTGAACATGGATCGCGGCCACGTCGTCACCGGCAAGCACGGCGAGACCAACGTCCCCGGCCTCTACGCCATCGGCGACGCCGCCGGCCCGCCCTGGCTGGCCCACMAGGCCAGCCACGAGGGCATCCACGCGGCCGAGCACATCGCCGGGTACAAGACCCCGGCCGTCAATTCGCCGATCCCGGGCTGCACCTACGCCAACCCGCAGGTCGCCTCGGTGGGCCTGACCGAAGCCGCGGCCAAGGCGGCGGGCATCGACGTCAAGGCCGGCCGCTTCCCGTTCCGCGTCAACGGCAAGGCCGTGGCGGCGGGCGAGATCGAAGGCTTCGTCAAGACGGTGTTCGACGGCAAGACCGGCGCCCTGATCGGCGCCCACATGATCGGCCACGAGGTCACAGAGATGATCCAGGGCTTCGTCACGGCGATCACCCTGGAAGCCACCGAGGAAGACCTGCACGGCATCGTCTACGCCCACCCGACCATGTCGGAAGCCATGCACGAAGCCGCGCTCGACGCCTACGGCCGCGTCCTGCACATCTAGGCCTGGCCTAGCGGCAAAAGAAAAGGGCGGCGCTCGATCCGAGCGCCGCCCTTTTTGTTTGGGCTCCATTCACCGGGCCCGGCGAACACCAGGTACAGGAACACGAAGCAGAACAGGATCGCCGCCTCGCCGCCGTTCAGCGCCGGCCAGAAACCTTGCGAGAAGTGGGCCAGGAAATAGGCCACGGCCATCTGGCCCGACAGGACGAAAGCGACTGGGCGCGTGAACAGGCCCAGCACGAGCA
The DNA here is from genome assembly GCF_056406095.1 of Caulobacter sp. P1_D6. Taxonomy (NCBI): domain Bacteria; kingdom Pseudomonadati; phylum Pseudomonadota; class Alphaproteobacteria; order Caulobacterales; family Caulobacteraceae; genus Caulobacter; species Caulobacter sp. P1_D6. The sequence continues at coordinate 68,691 of NZ_JBFUAW010000019.1, forward strand.
TGGCGCCGCCAACGATCTCCAGCCAGGCGGCGGCGATCAACATGGGCGGCAGCGGATCGGGCGCCCCGGGCTGCGCGGCCGGAAAGTGGAAGACCTTCATCAGGCCGTGCTCCATGAAGAGCAGGGCGGCGATGATGCGCAGCAGGCTGAGGACGCGCGGCGCCCAGACGATCAGTCGTTCCATGTCGGTTTCCCCTCTGGTGTTGTCGACAACGCGCGACGGTCAAAACTGTCGCTCCGGTACGCACACTGTACTGAAGGTCAGGCCGGGGAACTGCGCGGACATGCGCATGCGCATGTCCCCAATCGCGATCACGCGGCCTTGGCGTCCTGGTCGGCCATCCGCTGGATGGCGACATAGTCGGTCTTGCCGCTGCCCAGCACCGGCACCTGCATGACCTTGAGGATCTTGCGCGGCACCGCCAACTCCGGCGCGCCGATGCTCTGGGCGTGGGCCACCAGCGAGGTCACGGCGGCGTCCTGGCGGTCGGTGACCAGGACCAGCTTCTCACCCTTCTTCTTGTCGGGCATCGAGATCACGGCGTGGCGGCCGTCGGGCCAGACGGCGCTGGCCAGGTCCTCCGCGGCGGTCAGGGAGACCATCTCGCCGCCGATCTTGGCGAAGCGCTTCACCCGGCCCTTGATGGTGATCCACAGGTCGTCGGTGACAGTGACTACGTCGCCGGTGTCGTGCCAGCCGCCCTCGGGGGCGTCGACGCCGCCGTCCTCGCGCAGATAGCCCGACATGATGTTGGGGCCGCGCACCAGCAGGCGGCCGCCCTCGGCGATGCCCTCGACCGGCTCGACCTTCCACTCCTGGCCCGGCAGCAGGCCGCCCACCGTGCCGCGGCGATTATCGTCGGGCTTGTTGACCGCGATGACCGGCGAGGCCTCGGTGGCGCCGTAGCCTTCCAGAACCGGCACGTCGCCGAACTTTTCCTGGATAAGGTTATGGGTCTCTTCCCGAACCTTTTCAGCGCCGCAGACGATGAACTTCAGGCCGCTGAGTTCGTCGCTTTCCGAAGCCCGGGCGTACTGGTTGACGAAGGTGTCAGTGGCCAGCAGCACCGAGGCCTTGGTGTCCTTGAGCAGCGACGGGATCTGCTTGGTGTGCAGCGGCGAGGGATACTGGAACGCCTTCATGCCGGTCAGCAGCGGCAGGATCACCCCACCTGTCAGGCCAAAGCAGTGGAACACCGGCAGCGGGTTGAAGAACACCCAGGCCGGGTCCAGTTCGATGTGGGCGGCGATCTGCATCGCGTTGGAAACCAGGTTGGCCTGGCTGAGCACCACGCCGCGCGGCGCGCCGAAGCTGCCCGAGGTGAACAGCACTACGCCCGGGTCCGACGGCCTGGCGTGGGCGCGCAACCGGCGGGGGAAGGCTCCGGCCACGGCGGCGAACAGCTTGTCGCCGATGCCGATCGTGCCGCGCACGTCCTCCAGATAGGTGATCGTCGCCTTGGCCTCGAGCGCGTCGACGATGTCGTGCAGCTTGCCGAGTTCAATGAACTTATGAGCGGTCAGCACGCGCTTCACGCCGGCCAGTTCGCAGGCGGCGCGCAGGTTCCGCAGGCCGGCCGTGAAGTTGAGCATGGTCGGCACGCGGCCGAAGGCGTGCAGGGCGAAGAAGGTCACCACGGCGCCCGAGCCGGACGGCAGCAGCACGCCGACATGCTCGCCGGGCTTGGTCATGGCCGCGATCTTGCGGCCGAGCGCGAAGCTCGCGCGCACCAGGTCGGTGTAGCTGAGCGGATTGCGATCCTGGTCCTCGAGGATCAGCTTCTTGGCGCCGTACTTGTCACGGGCGTCGAGCAGGGCGTCGAAGATGGCCTTCTGGCCGTCCTGCGCATTGAAAACTACCGGCATGCCGGCGAAACCTCCCGGAAGCGCGATGTCGCGCCCTCGTCTAATTGAAGCGGGACCCTAACGACGGCGTGTCGCTTTGCAAACACCCGTTACGCGCACGGAAGCGCACCGGTCTTTCTAAAATGCGCTCGGGCCCTTGTCGTTCAAGGGGTGGCGGGCGGAGAAGGCCTGGGAGACCGCAGGGTCTGGTCGATGGCCTTCAGCCAGGGATCGCGCACCGAATCTGTCTCCAGATGCAGGGCGTGGCGCGCCGTGGGGTAGCGAGTCTCGACGCAGCGGGGCAGGGCGGCGCAGACGACGCTCTGGGGGCGCGGCAAGGCTTTGACGTCCTGGCCGGCGTCCAGCATCACGACGGGGGCTCGCACCCGCTTCAGGTCGCGGCCGGTCGCGTCCACGGCGTCGTAGAAGGCCGCGTACCAGGCCAGACTGGGCGCGCCCATCCGCAGGTCGGGATTGGCCAATTGCCAGGCCTGCTGCACGGCCCCGCGCGTCCGGTCGTGGGTGAGCCTGACGCCGAAGCCGTCCTGTCCGTCGCGCTTCCAGCCGGCCTGTCCTGGGTAGCGCAAGAAGCCCAGCTTCAGGCCTCGGGCCCAGCGGGCGATGCGGATCAACTCGCCCTTGGCGCGCGGCGGATCGGCGAGATCGAAATTGGGCGAGGAGAGGATGACGGTGTCGGCCTGCAGCCCTTCCTCCAGGGCCCGCAGCGCGACCAGGCCGCCATCGCCGGCCCCCAGGATCACGAAGGGATCGTAGCCCTTCGGACGGATCACCGCCTTGACCATGGCCTTGGTCGCCGTGACGTCGGGGGCGAAGCTGGTCGCCTGGCCCAGGTCGCGCCAAGGCGTGGCCCGTTCGGATCCGCCCTGGCCCTGACGCTCCAGGATCCAGACGACATAGCCTCTGTCGTTGAGATCGCGTGCGGTCTCGAACCAGCCCTCCGCCGCCTCGCCATAGGCCGGCAGGATCAGGATCTGGCCCCTGGGTGCGCCGTGGGGGGCGGAAACGCCGTAGCGCTGCACCAGGTCGTCGCCGACCTTCACATAGCCCCAGGCCCAGCCCGCCGGCGGCTGGAAGCGCACGTCGAGGGAAGGGGGCGTCCGGCTCTCGGCGAAAGGCGCGCGGGCACCCTCGTCGCCACAGGAGACGAGCGGCAAGGCCAACAGGCAAGCCCAGGCTGCAACAGGGAGACGGCGACGCATTCCAGGCACTCATTTCGCGCCTTTGCGTCACATGCAAGAACACAAGCTTGATCTGGAGGCCAGGAAGGCCGATCTAGGCCTTTATGGTCACCCTGATCGACACGCTGAACCCCCGCGCTCCCGAGGCCTCGCTTTCTGGAGAGAGGGCTGTTCGCCACCCCGAAAAGCAGAACCGCCCCGATACGCCGGTTCTGCGCAAGCCAGACTGGCTGCGCGTCCGCGCGCCCGGCTCGGGTCAGTACAACGAGACCAAGAGCATCGTGCGCGAGCACAAGCTGACAACGGTCTGCGAGGAAGCGGCCTGCCCGAACATCGGCGAGTGCTGGAGCCAGAAGCACGCGACCATGATGATCATGGGCGAGATCTGCACCCGCGCCTGCGCCTTCTGCAACGTGACCACCGGCCTGCCCACCCAGCTGGATCCCGACGAGCCGCGCCGCGTGGCCGAGGCCGTCGCCAAGATGGGCCTCAAGCACGTGGTCATCACCTCGGTCGACCGCGATGACCTGATCGACGGCGGCGCCCGCCACTTCGCCGAGGTCGTGACCTCGATCCGCGCGGCCGCGCCGGGCACGACGATCGAGATCCTGACCCCCGACTTCCTGCGCAAGGACCGGGCCGAGAACGTGGTCATCGACGCCCGTCCGGACGTCTTCAACCACAACCTCGAGACCGTGCCGCGGCTCTATCTGAAGATTCGCCCCGGCGCCCGCTACTATCACTCCCTGCGCCTGCTGGAGCGGGTCAAGGAGCGCGATCCCTCCCAGTTCACCAAGTCCGGCCTGATGGTCGGCCTGGGCGAGACCAAGGAGGAGGTCATGCAGGTGATGGACGACATGCGTTCGGCCGGCGTCGACTTCATCACCATCGGCCAGTACCTGCAGCCGACCCGCAAGCACGCCGCCATCGACCGCTTCGTGACGCCGGACGAGTTCAAGGCCTATGAGGCCATCGCCCGGGCCAAGGGCTTCCTGATGGTCTCGGCCAGCCCGCTGACCCGCTCGTCGCACCACGCCGGCGAGGACTTCGCTAAGCTGCAGGCCGCGCGCCGGGCGCTGGACGCGAAAGCGGGCTAAGGCGCTTGCACTGTCACGTCGTCACCCGGGTGCTGCCCTATGCGCCCGAGCAGCTGTTCACGCTGGTCGGAGACGTGGAGGCCTATCCGCAGTTCGTGCCGTGGATCACGGCCATGCGCACCTGGAACGGCCGCGCCGACGCCCAGGTCTCGACCGTGGACGCCGAGGCCCAGGTCGGGTTCTCGTTCCTGCGCGAGAAGTTCGCCACCCGGGTCCGGCGCGACGCGGCGGCGCTGACGGTGGACGTCAGCCTGCTCTACGGCCCGTTCAAGCGGCTCTCGAACCAGTGGCGGTTCGTGCCGCATGAGGCTGGAACCACTGTGGAATTCGTCATCGACTTCGCGTTCAAGTCGAAGATTCTCGACGCCATGCTGGCCGCCAATCTGGATCGGGCGGCCAACACGCTGATCGGCTGTTTCGAGGACCGAGCCCGGGCGATCTACGGGCCTAAGGCGTAAGTCGGGGACATGCCGCAAGGGCGTGTCCCCATCACCGTCCTTTAAATGCCGCCGGGCGCTTCTGGAGAAAGGCGCTGACGCCCTCGATGAAGTCCTCGGTCTTGCCGGCGGCCTTCTGGGCGTGACGCTCAGCGTGAAGTTGTCCAACCCAATCGGCGTCGAGACTGTTCCAGACAAGCTTGCGGATCGCCGACAGCGCGGCGGGGCCGGCGGCCAGTTCCCTGGCGATGGTGGTGGCGGTCGCCATCAGTTCGCCGTCGGGCACGCAGCGATTGATCAGGCCCCAGGACAGCGCCGTGGCGGCCGGGATCTTGTCGCCCAGCAGCATCATCTCCATGGCCCGCGCCTTGCCGACCAGACGGGGCAGCAGGTAGGTCGAGCCGCCGTCGGGCACCAGGCCGATGCGGCGGAAGGCCTGCAGGAAATAGGCGCTCTCGGCGGCCACGACGATGTCGCCCAGCAGGGCGATCGAGCAGCCGACGCCGGCGGCCGGTCCATTGATCGCGGTGACGATCGGCAGGGGGAAGTCGCGCAGCAGGCTGACCAGCGGGTTGTAGGTGCTTTCCAGGGCCGAGCCGGCGTCCGGCTTGCCGTCGACATCGGCCTCTCGCCCGGCCGCGCCGCCGCCCGACAGATTGGCCCCCGAACAGAAGCCGCGGCCTTCGCCCGTCAGGATCACGGCGCGCGCCTCGACCTTGCCGCCCTCGATCTTATTGGCAGCCACGGAGCCGAAGGCGTGGGCCAGTTCGCGGGCCATTTCCAGGCTGGCGGCGTTGAGGGTGGCGGGGTCGGCGAGGGTGATGACGGCCAGACCGTCGGCGGCCTCGAGCCGGATCTTCTCGTAGGTCATGACGTCCTCCCAAGGCGTTGTCGCTGCACCCTGAGTCTAGGCGCGACTAACCTTGGGGAAGACCAGAAAAATCTGAGACGCCCCGTTTGGGGCTCTCAAAGTCAGGCCGCGTTGGCCGAGTCCGGCTTGCTCTCGGCGGCGGTGACGCGGTTGCGGCCGCCGCGCTTGGAGGTGTAGAGCGCCGCGTCGGCCCGTTCCATGACCGAGTGGCCGGTTTCGCCCGGACGACGCTCGGCGAAGCCCGACGAGATGGTGATCGCGCCCAGGTCTTCGTTGGTCGAGCGGCGCTTGAGCATGCGCGACGACACTTCGACGCGGATTTCTTCGAGGGTGCCGGCGACGATGGCGGCCGACTCCCGCGGGAAGATCATCGCGAACTCCTCGCCGCCGTAGCGGGCGGCGAAGCGGGGCGGGGCGGCCACGCGGCCGATGACGCTGGCGACGTAGCGGATGACCTGGTCGCCTGTCTGGTGGCCCCAGGTGTCGTTGAAGCCCTTGAAGTGGTCGATGTCGAGCACGGCCAGGCAGATGGTGGTGCCGGCTTCGTCGGCCTCGCTGCAGGCGCGGTCGAGCTCTTCGTCGAAGGCCTTGCGGTTGGCGAGGTTCGTCAGGCCGTCGGTGGTGGCGTCGCGGCGGACCTGTTCCAGGTGCTCGCGCAGACGGTCGACCTCGGCGGTGGATTCCGCCAGGCGCGTCTCCAGCGACTTGTTTTCCTTCTGGACGCGGCGGGTGGCGTCGGCCAGTCCGGTGACGACGGCCTTCAGCTTGCCGACGTCCTGCGAGGCGTCGAGGTCCTTGACCGCGCCATTCAGGGTCTTGCCGTAGGCGGCGTTGCTCTTCTGGGCGTCCTGGATGGCCTTGGAGACCGACTCCAGTTCCTTGCTCAGCAGGTCGCCGGCGTCGCGGATCTGTTCGTTCAGCTTGGCCTTGGGCAGGTAGGTCGCGGCCAGTTCTTCGCTGAGCAGCTCGGTCAGCGGCTCGCCCAGCGAGATCAGGCGGGTGAGTTCACGGGCCAGGGCGCCGTCGGGATCGGCGACGAAGTGGGTCCACAGCTCGAAGTTCAGCGCGGTCGGCCACACCTGATGGCGCTCCATCAGGCTCAGGGCGCGGCCGGCGATCTTGTAGGCCTCAGGGCCGCGCAGCGTGGTCTCGACGTCCGACATCTTAAGTCCCCCAACAGCGTCGCATCGCCCCGGATGCTCGCTTGGAGCTTCAATCTAGGCCGAAGAGTTCAAACGAGCCGTTAAGAACGAACGACGTTCACTTGCGTGTTCCCTCCACCGCAAGCATTGTGAACAGCGATAAGATGAGCCTGTAGGCCGCTGGGAGGAACTTGACCGTGAATGCCCCCGCCAATCTCAACCTGGAATTCTCCCCGGAATCCTCCAAGGCTTCGCTCCTGCGAATCCTGGAAGCGCAGAAGGCCGCGCACCTGCGACAAGGCGCCCCGACGGCCGAACGTCGCATCGATTGGCTGGATCGCTGCATCGGCCTGCTGGTCGACCACCAGGCCGAGATCGCCGACGCCCTGAACGCCGATTTCGGAGCGCGTTCGAAGGACGCCACGGGCCTGACCGACATCGCCGGTTCGATCGGACCGCTGAAATACGCCAAGGAAAACCTCGCCAAGTGGATGCGCCCGGAGAAGCGCAAGACCACGCCGGCGATCCTGGGGCTGTTCGGGGCCAAGGCCGAGGTCCAGTACCAACCCAAGGGCGTGGTCGGGGTGATCAGCCCCTGGAATTTCCCGGTCAACCTGACCTTCGCGCCGCTGGCCGGGGTGCTGGCGGCCGGCAATCGGGCGATGATCAAGCCCTCCGAATTCACGCCGCTCACCTCCGAGCTGATGAAGACGATGTTCGCCAAGGTGTTCTCCGAGGAGGAGATCGCGGTGATCACCGGCGGGCCCGAGGTCGGCCAGGCCTTCACCAGCCTGCCGTTCGACCACCTGGTCTTCACCGGCGCGACGTCGGTGGCGCGGCACGTGATGCGGGCGGCGGCCGAGAACCTGGTTCCGGTGACCCTGGAGCTGGGCGGCAAGAGTCCAGTGATCCTGTCGCGCGGCGCCGACATGGCCACGGCCGCGGCGCGGATCATGAACGGCAAGACGCTCAACGCCGGCCAGATCTGCCTGGCGCCTGACTATGTGCTGGCCCCGGCCGACCAGATCGACAGTTTCGTGGCCGAGGCCAAGGCCGCCGTGGCGCGGACCTTCCCGACGCTCAAGGACAATCCCGACTACACCGCCGTCGTCGCCCAGCGTCACTACGACCGGATCAAGGGTCATGTGGACGACGCCCGGGCCAAGGGCGCGACCATCGTCGAGATCAATCCGGCCGGCGAGGATCTCAGCCAGCAGGAGCATCGCAAGATCGCGCCGACCCTGATCCTCAACCCCACCGACGACATGACAGTGATGCAGGATGAGATCTTCGGGCCCGTGCTGCCGGTCAAGACCTACGGCAAGGTCGAAGAGGCGGTGGACTACATCAACGGCCGCGACCGGCCTCTGGGGCTCTATTGGTTCGGGACCGACACGGCCGAGCGCGACATGGTGTTGGATCGCACGACCAGCGGCGGGGTGACGGTCAACGACGTGATCTTCCACGTCGCCCAGGAGGACTTGCCGTTCGGCGGCGTCGGGCCGGCCGGCATGGGCAGCTACCACGGTCGCGACGGCTTCCTGGAGTTCAGCCACAAGAAGGCGGTGTTCCAGCAGTTGAAAAAGGACATCGCGCCGATGCTGGCCTTGCGTCCGCCCTACGGCGCGGCGATCCGCAAGTATCTGATGGGGCAGATCAAACGCTGAGCGGCTGATTGCCTCGCGGCGATTCCCGTGTTCGAAAGCCGGATGCGCCAGGCCACGCCGCTCCGGATCATTGACGAGGCTGACGTCCTGCCCGCCGTGGACGCCGAGGCGTTCGCGGCGGCGACGGCCGCGTCGGGGCCTCCCGCACGGTTCGAGTTGCCGGAACGCGACGGGGTGATCACCGCGGCGGTCGAACTCCGCGGCCCGGCGTTGGACGCCTGGCCCTTCGACCCCAACCGGCCGCCCGCCGCTCGGCCGGTCAGCCTGTGCCTGACCCGGAACGTGGTCCACCTGCCGGGTTTCGGCGCGATCCTTTCCGAGGAGGGGACCGTGCTGAGGGCTTCGGCCCGTGAAGCCATGGAGCGCTGGCCTGATCTGTCGGGTCTGCCTGGGGGTGAGTTCCGGGACGGTGTCACCCATCTGGCCATTCCCGACACGGCGCCCGTGCTGGAGCGGGCGGCGGTGTTCCTGGCCTGGGGCGGGACCTTCAACTACGGGCATTTCGTGCTCGATTGCCTGCCGTCCCTGGTGGCGCTCGACGAGCAGGGCCTGCTGGAGCGTTTTCCACCGATCGCGCCGGGCCTGAAGGCTTGGCAGCGCGACCTGATCGCCATGGTGACCAGCACGCCGGTGCGTGAATTGAAGGACACGGTGGTGCGGATCGGCGCGGCGGTCCACGCCACCAGCATGGATCACTACTTGCACGGCCCGGGCGACCTGCTGGCCCGGACCCGGACGCGGATCCTGGCGGCGGCGCCGCCGCCCCGAACTCGCGGCCGCCGCCTCTACTTCTCGCGGCGCGGCCATTCGATGCGGGTGATGATCAACGAAGCGGCGCTGGAGAGGGCGCTGCGGGCGAGGGGCTTCGAGATCGTCAAGCCCGAGCGGTTGAGCGCGGCTTCGCAGGTCCAGATGATGCAGGAAGCAGACGTTGTGGTCGGCCCGACCGGCGCGGCCATGACCAACGCCCTGTTCGCGCCGGCCGGCACGCGGATCGTCGAGATCCAGCCGGAGAACTTCATGAGCCAGTGGGTTTGGGCCGCCAGCCGCCAGGCGGGCGCGGCGTGGCGCGGCTATGTCTGCGCCTCGCCCGTTTCGCCCGGACGCGTGAGCTGGCGCCACCGTATTCGCCGAGGCTTCCGCTTCGGCTACGAACTGCCGCTGGACGACTTCCTGACCTTTGTCGACGCCGCGCTCTAGCGATCGGGTCGGCGGAAACGAGAACGCCGCGCCCTGGGGCGCGGCGTTTCGGTGTTTCTAGTCTTCGCTGTCGCTGGCCGGAGCCAGGCGCGGCGGGGCGCGCATCAGGAAGGCCGGGGTCTCGTTGCCGAAACCCACCACGCGGCGATCATCGTCGTCTTCGCGGCCGCGGATCGGCTGGACACCGCGCACCGGCAGCGGAGCGTTGGCGCGCGGCCGTTCGCCTTCGGGGCGGTCGGGCGTGCGTTCAGGTGTGCGCTCGGGACGGGGCCCGCGGTCGGCCTCGGCGCGGGGCTGTTCGCTGCGCTCGGGACGACGGTCGCGATCACGGCCGCGCTCGCGACGGGCCGGACGCTCACCTTCGGTGCGTTCAGGGGCGCGTTCCGGACGCGGGGCGCGCTCGGCGGTCGGGGCGGCCTCGACGGCGGGTTGCTCGGCGACGGCGTCTTGCTCGACACGCGGCTGGCGGCCGCGATCGCGCGAGGAGCCGCCACGGTCGCGGCGACCGCGCTCGGCGGCCGGGGTCGCTTCGGCGGCGGTCGGGACTTCAGCTTCGACAGCCGCGACGGCGGCCTTCTCGCCGCGCGGCTTGCGCGAACGGGCAGGGCGCTTTTCCACCAAGGCTTCGCCCGGAGCCGACGGGATCGGCTCGCCGGCGATGGCGGCTTCGAGGTTGGCGGTGGCGACGGCCGACGGCTCGGTCGGGGCGCGGTTGCGATCGCGATCGCGGCCGCGTTCGCCGCCACGGGGCGAGCGGTCGCGGTCACGGCCGCCGCCACGCTTGCTGTCGCCTTCGCGACGCACGGTCACGGCGTTGGAGTAATCGAGGTCCAGCTTCTCTTCGTCCGGGGTCGAGCCGATCAGCTTGACCACCTTGTCGAAGCCCTTGTCGTCGGCAGGGGTCACCAGCATGTAGGTGATGCCCGAACGCCCGGCCCGGCCGGTGCGGCCGATGCGGTGGACGTAGTCGTCGGCGTGGTGCGGGACGTCGTAGTTGAACACGTGACTGACGGCCGGGATGTCCAAGCCGCGCGCGGCGACGTCCGAGGCCACCAGGATCTTCAGCGAACCGTCGCGGAAGGCCGCCAGGGTCTTCATGCGCTGGCTCTGGTCCAGGTCGCCGTGGATGGCGGCGGCGTCGAAGCCGTGGCTCTTCAGCGACTTGGCGACGACATCGACTTCGGTCTTGCGGTTGCAGAACACGATGCCGGTCTCGATCTTGGCCTTCTCGATCAGGGCCCGCAGCGCCAGGCGCTTGGCCTTGGGATCGGACGACGGCACCTTGACCATCAGCTGGGTGATGTTCTCGTTGGTCGTCGCCGGCCGCGCCGCCTCGATCCGCACGGGATCCTTGAGGAACTGCTTGGTCAGGCGGGTGATTTCCGGCGGCATGGTCGCCGAGAAGAACAGGGTCTGCTTCTTGGGCGGCGTCATCTTGAAGATGCGCTCGATGTCCGGGATGAAGCCCATGTCCAGCATACGGTCGGCTTCGTCGACGACCAGGAACTGCACGCCGGTCATCAGCAGCTTGCCGCGCTCGAAGTGATCCAGCAAGCGGCCGGGCGTGGCGATCAGCACGTCGACGCCGCGATCAAGCTTCTTTTCCTGGTCGCCGAACGACACGCCGCCGATCAGCAGCGCCCAGGAGAGCTTGGTGCCCTTGGCGTACTTCTCGAAGCTGGAGGCGACCTGGTCGGCCAGTTCGCGGGTCGGGGCGATGACCAGGGCGCGCGGCATGCGGGCCTTGGCGCGGCCCGTCATCAGCTTGTCGATCAGGGGAAGGGTGAAGGCGGCGGTCTTGCCGGTGCCCGTCTGGGCGATGCCCAGGACGTCCTGGCCGGCCAGGGCCACCGGGATGGCGGCGGCCTGGATGGGGGTGGCCGTGGTATAGCCGGTGTCGGCGACCGCCTGGAGGGTCGTGGGCGAAAGCCCGAGTTCGGAAAATTCTGTCATGTCATTCTGGCTGAAATTCAGAGCCACCCGTATTTGGGCGAACGGGTGGCGCGGATTCGCCTGACCTGCTCCGAAGGTGGGGATAAATAGGCTTTGGTCAGCCAAAGTCAATCGTTGGCGATTTCGGCCGCCAGCGCGGAGCTGAGGTCGCCGCTGGCCGCAACCGCAACGCCCGCAAGGCCCAGCCACGCGGCCATGAGCCGCAGTTCTGTCGCCAGGGCGGCGGGCGTCGCGGCGTTGGCGCCCAGCTCACGATGGGCGGAGAGAACCCGCAGCAGGCCCGCCTTGCGATCCGCCTTGAGATCGACACGAGCGGTGATCGCCTCGCCCTGCAGGAAGGGCAGCACGTAGTAGCCGTGGGTGCGCTTGTGGGCGGGGGTGTATATTTCCAACCGTATACGGACGTCGAACAGGCGCTCGGCCCGTTCGCGGAACCAGATCAGGTTGTCGAACGGGGAGAGCAGGGCGTTGGCGGTGATCTTGCGCGGCCTGCGGACGTCGGGCGCCAGATAGGCCGGCTGGCCCCAGCCCTCCACCTCGACCGGGACCAGGTCGCCGATCTCGACCAGCTCGGCGACGCCGCGTCGGGCGTCGCCGAGGGCCATGCGGAAATAGTCGCGCAGGTCGCGCTCGGTGGCCACGCCCATGGCCCGGGCCGCGCGGCGCAGCAGCACGCGATGCGCCTCGGCGCGCGAAGGTGTCGGCGCCGACCAGATCGCCTTGGGCAGCACCTCTTCCGGCAGCCCGTAGACACGTTCGAACGTCCCGCGCCGGGTGGCCGTGGTCAGCTCTCCCGCCCAGAACAGGCATTCGGTGGCCCGCTTGGCCTCGCTCCAGCCCCACCAGCCGCCCTGGCCACGCTCGCCCAGCTCCAGTTCGCCGGCCGACAGCGGGCCGCGCTCGTGGATGGCCGCCAGCGCCTTGTCGATGAACGGCCGGTGCTCGGCCAGGAACCTGGCGACGCCCTTCCAGACCCCGACGCCCTGGCGCGCGTCGTCCATCCGCCAGCGCAGCAGCGGCTGCAGGTCCAGCGGCATCAGCGAGGCCTCGTGACCCCAGTATTCGAACAGCGTCGGCTTCTTGCCCCAGGCCAGGTCTTCCAAAAGGGGGCGTGGATAGGCGCCCAGACGCGAGAACAGCGGCAGGTAGTGCGAGCGCGAGACGACGTTGACGCTGTCGATCTGCAGCAGGGCCAGTCGCTCGATGACGGCGGTCAGGTGGCGGCGGGTCGGTTTCTCGGGGCGGCTGTCGGCGAACCCCTGGGCGGCCAGGGCGATGCGACGGGCTTGCTTGTGCGACAGGGTTTCGACCATGGACCGAGTGAGCATGGCCGCGCGTCCGGTGACAAGCTACCGGGCCGCGCACTGCTGACGGATGAAGTCGCCCTGGGCGGGCAGGGCGGCCGCGCCGTCGGCGGTGATCTTGCGTAGATCGGCCAGGAAGCCCCGCAATTGGTCGTCGGTCAGTTGACCGGTCATCGGGTGACAGCCGCCCGGCACAATGCCCTGACCGACCAGCACCTGCAGCCAGCTGGCCTCCAGGAACAGGTCGTCGGGCTCGCGGAACAGCCGGCCATGGGTGCGGAAAAGCTCGACCTTGCGGGTCAGTTCGGCGGGGGCGGCCATCTCGCGACAGGCCTTCCAGAACGGCTCTGTGCGCTGGTTGGCCCAATAGTGCAGCACCAGGAAGTCGCGGATGCGTTCGAACTCCAGCCCGGTCTGGCGGTTGTACTCGTCGATGTCACGCTGGGCGAAGTGCTTGTCGGGGAACAGGTTCAGCAGGCGTGACAGGCCGGACTGGATCAGGTGGATGCTGGTCGACTCCAGCGGCTCCATGAAGCCGCTGGCCAGGCCCAGGGCCAGGACGTTCCTGTTCCAGAACCGCTTGCGGCGGCCTGTGACGAATTTCAGCGTCCGAGGCTCGGCCAGCGGCTCGCCTTCCAGGTTGGCCAGCAGTTGGGCGACGGCCTCGTCCTCGCCGACGAACCGGCTGCAGAACACGTGGCCGTTGCCGGTGCGGTGCTGCAGCGGAATGCGCCACTGCCAGCCGGCGGGATGGGCGATGGCCTGGGTGTAGGGGCGGGGCGGTCCGACATTGACGGTGGGCACGGCGACGGCGCGGTCGCAGGGCAGCAGGTCGGACCAGTCCTCGTAGCCGGTCTTCAGCGCCTGTTCGATCAACACCCCACGAAAACCCGAGCAGTCGATGAAGAAGTCGCCCTCGACGACCTCGCCGCTCTCGAGCGTCACGGAGCGCACGAAACCGTCGGGCTCGCGCAGCGTGGTGTCCAGGATCTTGCCCTCGATGCGGACCACGCCCAGGCGCTCGGCGTGGACGCGCAGAAAGCGGGCATAGAGGGCGGCGTCGAACTGGAAGGCGTAGGTCAGGGGCTCGGGCGGGCCGCCGGCTTTGCGGACCGCGCGGTCGAAGCGTCCGGCGAAGGCGGCCCGGGCGTTCAGCGAATAGTCCCACAGCGAATGGTCGTCGCCCTGCTGTCGGCCCGCCAGCCAATAGTGGTGGAATGGTACGGCGCCCAGCGGGCGTCCGATCTCTCCGAAGGCGTGGATGTAGGATTGGCCGGGCGAGCGCCAGTCGACGAACTCGATGCCCAGCTTGATCGTGCCCTGGGTGGCCGCGAGGAACGCGTTCTCGTCCAGACCCAGGAAGTTGTTGAAGTTGCGGATCTGGGGGATCGTCGCCTCGCCGACGCCGACGGTTCCGATCTCCTCGGACTCCACCAGGCGGATATGGACGGTGTCGCCCATGGCCCGGGCCAGCAGGGCTGCGCTCATCCAGCCCGCCGTGCCGCCGCCGACCACGACCACGGACTTGATCCTGTTGTCGCTCATCCCTGCGTCTCTTCCATTCCAGGCCCCTCTCTTTGGAAGAGTCCCCAATGCATCTTCCCTGAAAGAAAATCCCCGCCGGACGGAGCCGGCGGGGAGGTCGCAGGGGAGATGCTTTAGAACCGGTACGAAACGCCGACCATGTAGGTGGTGCCGTACTTCTGGTAGTCGACGGTCCGGCGAGAATCGCCGTTCTCGTAGGTCTTGAACGGCTCGTCGGTGATGTTGTTGGCCTGCAGCAGGATCGACAGGCCGTCGAGCGAGCCCTCGCGGAACTCGTAGCCGATCTGGGCGTCGAGCACGGACTCGGTGTCGACGGTCCGATAGATCCGCGCCGCGCTCAGGCCGGCCACTTCGCCCAGGAACTTGCTGCGATAGCGGTTGCTGATCCGGGCGTTGAAGCCGTTGTTCTCGTAGTAGAACGTGGTGTTGACCACCTTCTTCGAGAGGCCGGGCATGTCGATCGCCGCCGAGTTCTCGTCCAGCTTGACCGAGCTGTCGGTGTACGAGCCGCTGATGATCAGGCCGAAGTTGCGCAGGGGTTCGAAGAAGATGTCGCCGGTGACCGAAGCCGACAGTTCGATCCCGCGGATATAGCCGCCCTTGCCGTTCTGGGGCGCCTTGGCCAAGCCCTGGGTGGTGCCCAACAGGGCTTGCTGGGCCGGCGTCAGCAGCGACAGGAAGGGCGAGAAGTCCTCGATGGTCGAGGCGCTGGAGTTCACGAAGTTCGACAGCTTCTTGTAGTAGGCGGCGGCCGAGATGTAGGCCGAGCGGCCGAAGTACTTCTCCAGCGACAGGTCGACGCCGTCGGCGATGTAGGGCCGCAGCTCCGGATTGCCGCCTTCGGTGCTGAAGTAGGACGTGTTCGGGTCGGTCGATTGCAGGTTGGCCAGGTTCTGGTTGAACGACTGGCTGGCGCGCAGTTCGTCCATCCGGGCCCGGGCCAGGGTGCGGGCCGCGCCGAACCGCAGGAAGGTCTCGTTGCTGAGGTCGAACGTCAGGTTCAGGCTGGGCAGCAGGTAGGTGTACTTGTCGCCGCCGTCGTTGGTGGTCGGATGGGCGGTGTCGGCCGGGTTGACGCGCACCCCGGTCGACGACTGGTCGGTGTAGACCACCTGCAGGCCGGTGTTGCCCTTGACGGGGATCGAGCCGACCGTGCTGTCGATGTCGAACTTGGCGTAGGCGATCTGCACGTCTTCCTTGACGCCCCAGTTGCGGGTCTGGACCGCCGGGCTCTGGTCCGCGATCAGCGTGTAGACGCCGTTGTCGAGGAGATAGGTCGGGTCATAGGCCAGCATGGCCTTGATGCCGATCAGTTCGAGGCTGACCGTGCCGATCAGCGCCGCCTGCGGGATGGGGCGGCTGAGCGGTGCGCCCTGGGCGATCGTGCCGCCGAACGTCAGGAAGCTTTCGTGCACTTCCTTGGACTTCTCGCGGCGGCTGGCGTTGTAGCCGAACTCGACCTTGTTGATCGGACCCCAGGCGAGTTCGCGCTCGGCTTCCAGACGGATGGCGTTCAGTTCGTCCTTGATCGCAGGCGTGTTGTAGAAGCCCGCCTGGGTCAGGGCGCCGCCCGTGGCCGCGCCGCCGTTGGCGCCCGCGCCCCAGCCCTGCGGATCGGTCAGCATGAACAGGGTGGAGTTGGTGTAGTCGAGGGTCGAGCCGAAGGTGGTGCCCGCGCCCGGCGTGGTGTTGAAGGTCATGGTGTCGGTGGCGCCGACGCCGGCGGGACCCGTGCCCGAATAGGACTCTAGGATCACGTCGCGACGCTTGGCGTCGGAGTGGCTCAGATCGGCCGACAGCGTCCAGCCGTTGTCGGTGTCGTAGGCGATGTTCCAGCCTGCCGACTTCAGCTTGGTGTTGCGGGTGTTGAGGTCGTTGCGCATGACCCCCTTCACGCCGGTGTACGTGCCCTGGGTGATCAGGCCGCCCTGGGCGGTGTAGCCGGGCTGCAGCACGGCCGAGCTCCAGTACAGGGGCAGCTCGATGCCGCGCAGGATCTGCTTCTCGCGGAACTCCGAATAGTAGAGGTCGAGCGAGGTGCGGAACTTGTCGGTCGGGGCGTATTCCAGCACGCCGATGACGCCGGTGCGCTTGAGGTTGTTGGACTGCACATACGGCTTGGCGCCGCCGATGACCAGGTCGCCCGAGGCGGTGGTCGGATAGCCCCATGCGTTGAAGCGACGGCTCTGGGTCGGGGTCGAGATGTCCGAGACCGCGACGGCGACGCCCAGCGTGTCGTTCAGGAACTGGTCGACATAGGTGGCGCTGAAGCGATGGCCGGTGTCCTTGGCGTCCGGGTTCAGCTTGTCTTCGCTGTTGAACTCGTAGCGGGCGTTGGCCGACAGGACGCGCTTGCCGTACTTCAGCGGGCGGATGGTCTGCAGGTCGGCGGTGCCGGCCAGGCCCTGGCCGATCAGGGCGGCGTCGGGGGTCTTGTAGACCAGCACGCCGCTCAGGATTTCCGACGGATACTGGTCGAACTCGACGCCGCGGTTGTCGCCGGTCGAGACCTGCTCGCGGCCGTTCAGCAGCACGGTGTTGTAGTCGGGACCCAGGCCGCGGATCGAGATCGACTGGGCGCGGCCGTCGAGGCGCTGGGCGGTCAGGCCGGGCAGGCGGGCCAGGGACTCGGCGATCGAGGTGTCGGGCAGCTTGCCGATGTCCTCGGCCGACACGGCCTCGACGATCGAGCTGGACGTCTTTTTCATCGCGATGGCGTTTTCGATGCCGGCGCGAATGCCGGTGACGGTGATTTCCTCAACCGTGTCGGCGCTCGGCTTGGCCGCTTCCTGAGCGTGCGCGACGCCGGCGGTGGTCAAAAGCAGCGCGAGGCCGGTGGCCGCTCCGCCCATCAGCCGCGCTCGGCGCGGCATGGAATTGGTCGTCATCTGATGCTCCCTCCCAATCGGTTCCCGCAGTTTCGCCGCGGTGATCCAAGCTTCGTTGTGAAAATTACTGCAAATAAATGCATTCGATTGCAACTGGAAAAATGGACAAAATGTCATGTGTGGCTTTTTGGTCGAGGCAGCTGCGCTTCAGATATTCATATTCCGGCAAAATTCGCTTGTTTTAAGCGGTGAGAGGCTGATTGACAGGCTTGCTCGGTTTCTGCAAAAGATTGCAAACAATGGATCGGCGCGATGTCGGACGATCCTGGACAGCAGGGAAGGGGCAGGGGGCGTGGCAGTTTCGGGGGCATGGATGAGTCGATCGGCGGGCGCCGCGTTCGTCGCCGCCGCGATCACGACCGCCGGTTTCGCGCAGCCCGCGACGCCCGTTCATCCGGTCAATTCGGCGGCGTATCGGGATCGCGCGCCGCGGGACGAGGTGATCTATTTCGTCTTGCCCGACCGCTTCGCCAACGGCGACGCGGCCAATGATCGCGGTGGTCTGGTCGGCGATCGCCTGAAGACGGGCTTCGATCCCGCCGACAAGGGCTTCTATCACGGCGGCGACCTGGCCGGCCTGACCGGCAAGCTCGATTACATCCAGGGCCTGGGCGCCACGACGATCTGGCTGGGGCCGATCTTCAGGAACAAGGTGATGCAGGGACCGCCCGGCCAGGAGTCCGCCGGCTATCACGGCTACTGGATCACCGACTTCACCGACGTGGATCCGCACTTCGGAACGCGGGCCCAGATGAAGACCTTCGTCGACGCCGCCCATGCGCGCGGCGTCAAGGTCTATCTGGACATCGTCGCCAACCACACCGCCGACGTGATCCAGTATCGCGACTGTCCGGCCAGCGGCTGCGACTACCGGTCCAAGGCCGATTATCCGTTCGTCCGGAAAGGCGGGCCGCGAGGGCCCGTGATCAACGACGGCTTCCTCGGCGACCAGGCTGGCCAGCAGACGACCGAGAATTTCGCGCGGCTGACGCGGCCCGACTTCGCCTACGAACCCTACGTCCCCAGGGAAGAGGCGGCGATCAAGAAGCCGGCCTGGCTGAACGATCCCGTCTGGTACCACAACCGCGGTAACAGCCGTTTCGTGGGCGAAAGCTCGACCTATGGCGACTTCTCGGGCCTGGACGACCTGGCCACCGAGAACCCGCGCGTTGTCCGGGGCTTCATCGACATCTACGGCCAGTGGATCGACGACTTCGGGATCGACGGCTTCCGGATCGACACCGCCCGCCACGTCAATCCCGAGTTCTGGCAGGCCTTCGTGCCGGCCATGCTGGCCCGGGCCAAGGCGCGGGGGATTCCCAACTTCCACATCTTCGGCGAGGTCGCTGAAACCACGCCCGGAATGCTGGCCAGGTTCACGCGGGTGGACGGCTATCCCGCCGTGCTGGACTTCGCCTTCCAGGGCGCGGTGACCGACGCCGTCAACGGCAAGACCGGGACCGAGGTCCTGGTCCAGTTGTTCGCGCAGGACGCGCTCTACGAGGGCGGCGCTCCAGCGGCGCTGCAACTGCCGACCTTCCTGGGCAATCACGACATGGGTCGGATCGGCCATTTCGTGCGGGCCGCTCATCCGGACGCCTCGGACGACGAGGTCACCCGGCGGGTGATCCTGGCCCACGCCTTCCTGATGTTCACCCGCGGCGCGCCGGTTCTCTATTACGGCGACGAGCAGGGGCTGGTCGGCGTGGGCGGCGACAAGGATTCCCGCCAGGACATGTTCGCGACGAAGGTCGCTGAGTACGCCTCCGCCCGGCTGGTCGACGGCGCCCCGGCGGCCGGCGATCACTTCAAGACCGACGGGGCGCTCTACAAGGCGATCTCGGCCATGGCCCGACTGCGCGCCGCCGAGCCGGCCCTGCGCGGCGGCCGCCAGGTCGTGCGCGCCGCCAGCGACAAGCCGGGCCTGTTCGCCGTCTCGCGGATGACCGACGCCGGCGAGACCCTGGTGGCGTTCAACACCGGCCTGACGTCGGTCGCGGTCCAGATCGAGGTCGACTCGACCTCGCGGGCCTGGCGTTCCGCTCACGGGTCCTGCGCGCCCGCCGCCACGGCGCCCGGCAGCTATCGGGTCGAGATCGGCCCGCTCGATTACCTGATTTGCGTTTCGGAGGTTGGCCAGTGACGGTCGAGACACTTTCAAAGCCGTCGGCCCCTCTGACCCACGACCGCGACTGGTGGCGCGGCGCGGTCATCTACCAGATCTACCCGCGCAGCTTCGCCGACTCGAACGGCGACGGCGTGGGCGACCTGCCGGGCGTCACGGCCCACCTGGAGCACGTCGCCTCGCTGGGCGTGGACGCCGTCTGGCTGTCGCCGTTCTTCACCTCGCCGATGAAGGACTTCGGCTACGACGTCTCGAACTACGAGGATGTCGACCCGATCTTCGGGACCCTGGCCGACTTCGATCGCCTGATCGAGAAGGCCCACGCCCTGGGCCTGAAGGTGATCATCGACCAGGTGTTCTCCCACACCTCCGACGAGCACCCGTGGTTCAAGACCAGCCGCCAGGACCGCGCCAATCCCAAGGCCGACTGGTACGTCTGGGCCGACGCCAAGCCGGACGGCTCACCGCCCAGCAACTGGCAGTCGGTGTTCGGCGGTCCGTCCTGGACCTGGGACGCGCGCCGTCGCCAGTACTATCTGCACAACTTCCTGTCGGCCCAGCCCGACCTCAACGTCCACAGCCCGCAGGTGCAGGACGCCTTGGTCGCCACGGCGCGGTTCTGGCTGGATCGCGGGGTCGACGGCTTCCGCTTCGACGCGATCAATTTCGCGATGCACGACCAGGCCCTGACCGACAATCCGCCGATCCTGAACGGCGAAGGCAAGCGCACGCGGCCGTTCGACTTCCAGCATCACTTCCACAACCAGTCGCACGACGACATCCCGGCCTTCCTGACCCGGCTGCGCCAGCTGGGCGAGGCGTACGGCGGCCGCTTCATGGTGGCCGAGGTCGGGGGCGAGCGGGCCGACAGCGAGATGAAGCTGTACACCCAAGGGCCCGACCGCCTGCACAGCGCCTACGGCTTCCTCTACCTCTATGCCGACACCCTGGCGGCCGACCTGATCCGGCAGGGCACGGCCATGTGGTCGGGCGAGGACGGGCAGGGCTGGCCGTCCTGGACCTTCTCGAACCACGACGCGCCGCGGGCGGTGTCGCGTTGGGCCCGGGGTCGCGATCCCAAGGCCTTCGCCGAGATGTCGCTGCTGCTGCTGGTCAGCCTGCGCGGAAACGTCTTCATCTACCAGGGCGAGGAGCTGGGCCTGCCCCAGGCCGAGGTGCCCTACGATCGGCTGCAGGACCCCGAGGCGATCGCCAACTGGCCCGAGACCCTGGGTCGCGACGGGGCCCGCACGCCGATGCCGTGGGTGGCGGTCGCCGCCCACACCGGGTTCTCCAAGGTCGAGCCCTGGCTGCCGATCGATCCCTCGCACATCGACCTGGCCGTCGACCGCCAGGAGCGCGACGGCGACTCCACCCTGAACCTGACCCGCCGCGTCGTGGCCCTGCGCCGCCGGCTGCCCGGCCTGCGGACGGGCGGCATGACCTTGGTCGACGCCCCCGAGCCGCTGCTGGTGTTCCTGAGGGGCGAGGGCGCGGACCATGTGCTGTGCGCCTTCAACCTGGGTTTCGAGACCGCGGCCTGGGACCTGCCGGCCGGCTGGCGCATCGTCGAGAGCGTCAACCTGGCCGGGGAGGGCGCGCTGCCGCCGATGGCCGGGCTGGTGGCCGTGAAGGCCTAGCGCCGCCGCCCGCCGCCGCGCATGCCGCCCATGTGACCGCCGAAGCCGCCGCCATAGGCTCCGCGATCGAACGAGGGCCGGCTGGCGGCCTGGCGCTCGAAGCCGCCGCCCGAACTGCGGTCGCGTTCGAAGCCGCGGTCCCGGCTGGCCCGCTCGGCGTCCAGCGACGGGTCGGGACGGTCGGCCTTCTTGAACTGGCCGCCGTTCCTCGCCTGCTCCCAGCCGTCGGCGCCGTGCTTGTAAACATTGCCGTCCTTGCCGGCGTAGATGTTGCCGTTGACGTCGACGACCCCGCCCTTGGAGATGTCGCCGGTGTCGCGGTCGTAGCGGATGTAGCCGGCGCCGGCCGCCTGGCCGCCGCCGGGGCCCTGGGTGTTGAACCCGCCGATCGCGCCCGCGCCTTCCTGGCCGCGTCCGGCGACTCCGGCTTGGTTGGTCACCCGGCCGGTGTTGGTGTTGACCACCGTGCGTGACCCGCCCGCCACGCCCTCGCCGGTATAGATGTTCGAGACCGAGCCGCCCTGGCCCGCCACGACCCGCCCGGTCTGGGGATTGTAGCGCACCCCGCCGGCCGCCGCCGTCGAACGACCCGTATAGGCGTTGGTGTTGCGCCCGGCATAGCCGTAGCCCCGTCCGCCGGTGGCGGTGTTGTAGTAGCCGCCTTGGCCCGCCCGGCCGTAGTTGCCCGTATAGGGATTGGCCCAGGCCGCCCCGGTGCCGGCCACCACGCTGTTGCCCCAGCGGCCGTAGACGTTCCCGGCGACGGCCCCGCCGCCCCAATAGCCGGGGTAGTAACCCGGATAGTAGCCCCAGGGCCCCCACCACGGGTCGTACCAGGGATCGTACCAGCCCCATCCGAACGACAGCGCCCAGCCCAGGGCCACGCCGTAGCCGAACGCGGCGCCGTAGCCGTAGGGGGTCGGGCAACCGTACCAGTAGGTTCCGGTCCAGCTGGAGCAGGGGTAGCCGGTGCCGTAGACCACGACCCCGTCGCTGACGACGGTGCCGTAGTAGCCGGGGGTGTAGCCGACATAGACCTCATCGCCATTGGTCCCGTAGATGCTGACATAGGTCACGTAGTGCAGCGGCGAGCTGCTGGGGATCCGATAGATCTCGGCCGGCACCTGGGTGGCCGCCGCCCACGGGCCGGTCGAGGCCGGCGCGCTGAACCAGACGCCGTTCTGCAGGGCGTAGTAGCCGTCCGCGCCGGCGCTGATCACCGGGGCCTGCGAGTTGATGGCGTAGCTTAACCCCGTGCCCTCGATCGGTTTGAACTGCGGGGCGCCGTCGTACTGGGGCTGGAAGCGGGCCTCCTTGCGGCTGACGGTCGCCGTCTGCGGCACGGCGTTGGCCACCAGCGACTCCCGGGCTTCCGGCGTGCCGGGGATCGAGGCCAGCACCGCGCCCTTGGGGCCGTCGCTGGGGATCTTGGCGAAGTCGGCGGGCAAGGTCTTGGGATCGACCCAGCGCCATGGCCCCTTGGAGGAGGCGGCGGTGAACCAGCGTCCGGCGATCAGCACGTACCAGCCGCCCGAGGGGTCGATCAGGACGTCGGCCGGCGTGTTGGAGACGTACTTCAGCGAGGTGCCGGGGAGGGCGGCGAAGGCGGGGTCGCCGTCGACCATGATCAGTTCGGCGGGGTGGGTGCGAACGGCGATCTTCGCGCCGGGCAGGGTGGCTGGAGACTTGGGCTGGGCCTCGGCCTGAGCCGAGGGCGGCTTGGCCGGCGCCAACTTGGCCGCGGCCTGGGTCACGGCGGCGGGCGGTTTGGCGGCGGCGGTCCACGGCCCGTCCAGCGACGTCGCCGTCGCCCACTGGCCGCCGCGCGACAGATAGAACGCGCCCTGGCTCTTCAGCAGCACGGCGCGGGTGTTGATCACCCGCTCGACGCCGGTCACGCCCGAGGGCTTCAGGACCGGCTCGCCGTCGATCAACACCAGGATGGTCGGCGCGAAGGCGAACAGGATCTCGGGCGGATTGTTGTTCACCGGTTGCGAGGCGCCCGCCGCGGCGCCGGCCTGGGTCAGGGCCAGGGAGGCTTCCAGCTGATTTAGGCTGGCCACCAGGCTGGTGGTCGGCGCCACCTTGCGGGCCAGGGCCAGATAGCGTGCTTCCTGATCCTTGGCCGTCGGGAAACTGGCGCGGTCGATGGTCAGGTTGCTGAGCACCACCTCACGGGCTTCCTTGTCGGTTTCCGTTCGGGCGGTCAGCCACAGGACGCCGAATTCCTGCTGAGCGATCGCCTTGCCGGAGGCGTCCTTGGCCTCGCCGGTCTTCACCGCCATGACGGCGCGAGCCTTCAGCGCGTCGCCGTTCCAGGAGTCGATCTCCGGGCGATAGAGCGAGAACTCCACGCCATCGACCTGATAGGGGCGGGGCCAGGGTCGGGCGTCGATGGTCTTGGGCGCCGTATCGGCCGGTTCGGCCGCCATCGCCAAGCTCAGGTTCCACGCGCCGCCGGACAGCCCGGCGAGGCCCGCCTCGGCCGTCATCGACAACGCCAAGCCCACTGCCAGCCAGTTCTTCACGCCTGCCTCGCTCACGGTTTCCAGACCAGGCCTTCTGGGCCCCGTCGCCGGTTGAGCGCGCAGTTTTGTCTTGCCCTAGGAGGGGCTCCATAGGGTCATCGCCTCAGGCCCGACCCCGTAAATCGCCTAGAGCGCGGCGCCCGAAAGTGGATGCCGGTTTCGGCGTCCGCCACGCTCCAGGTGTCAGCCCCCGCAGGACTCGCGGATGATCAGGTCGGTCGGCACGCGCTCCGAGCGGCTGGCGCCCTGGCCGCTGGCGTCGAGCAGCTTGGAGACCATCAGCCGGCCGGCCTTGGCGGTGTCTTGCGAGATGGTGCTGAGCGCCGGGCGCGAATAGCGGGCGAACGGCACGTCGTCATAGCCGATCACCGAGACGTCGCGCGGCGTCGACAGGCCCGCGTGCTGCAGGGCGCGGATGGCGCCCAGGGCGATCAGGTCCGAGGCGGCGACCACGCCGTCGAACTTCACCCCGCGCTGGATCAGGGAGTCGACGCTGGCCTCGGCCGACTCGACCTCGAAATGGGCCGGAACGATCAGCTCGGGATCGACGCCCAGGCCGAACTGTTCGACCGCGTCCAGATAGCCGCGATGGCGCTGCATGGCTTCGGGCGCCTCGGTGTCGCCCAGGAAGACGATGCGTTTGCGGCCCAGCCGCGCCAGATGCAGCGTCGCGCGCTTGGCGCCCAGCGGATTGTCCGAGCCCACCGAACAATAGGCCTGGTCGGGCAGTTGCGCGCCCCAGACCACGAAGCGGCCTTCCGTCTCTGCCAGGCGGTTGAAGGCGGTGTGCAGCCAGCTCTGGCCCAGGAAGATCACGCCGTCGGCCCGGCTGGTGGTCATGGCCGCCGACAGGTCCTCGAAACTGGTCGGAGCCACGTGGCTGATCATCAGGTCGCAGCCACGCTCGCGCGCCGCCTCGCCGACGCCGGCCAGCAGTTCGAGGAAGAACGGGTCTGACAATCGGCCTTCGCGGCCCTGGGGGCGGGGAACGACGATGGCGATCGTGCCCTCGGCCCCGATCGGGCCGGCGGGCATGTAGCGGCGGAACGGATAGTCCATCTCGCGCGCCAGCTTCCAGATCAACTGCTTGGTGCGCGTATTGACGGCCGGGCTGTCGTTCAGCGCTCGCGAGGCCGTGGAAATGGATACGCCGGCCAGTCTGGCCAGGTCTTCAAGCCGCGTCGCGCCCTTGGTCACTATCCCGCCCCGTCCGTGAGTCGCTGCAAATTTTGCCGCAAATCTTTTCAGACCTTTGTTAAGGCGCCGTGGCCATGGTTTTCAAGCGCCGTCGAGGGCGGATCACGCGCCTTGATCGGCCGGGATCCGAAGCCGTCGGCGGGCAAGACTCCGCGAAGCTCGGGCAAGGTGTCGGCAAGTCTTGAAAATTTATGCAATCTTTTGCCGACTTAACGGTGATCCGAGCGTCTCTTTGCATGACACCTCGCGGTGTTTCGGTGTCAGGCTGCCGAAACACGATCCTGAAAATGCCGGGAAATCCTGGAAAATCTCGTTGCCAGGGAGAGCGCCGCGTGCACAAATGCACGCACACAAAGCGCTGAAAAAATTTGCGCAAAGCTCTGACGAAACGGAGCTACCAGGGGGAGCGGATGGCGACCAAGGCCCGGCTGAATTTCTTCCAGATCTGGAACATGTGCTTCGGGTTCTTCGGGATCCAGATCGGCTTCGGCCTGCAAAACGCCAACACCTCGCGAATCTTCCAGAGCCTCGGCGTCGAGGTGAACCATCTGGCCATCCTGTGGATCGCCGCCCCGGCCACCGGCCTGCTTGTGCAGCCGATCATCGGCTATCTCAGCGACAAGACCTGGGGGCGTCTGGGCCGGCGTCGTCCGTACTTCTTCTGGGGCGCGATCCTGACCAGCGCCGCCTTGCTGGTCATGCCCAATGCGCCGGTGCTGTGGATCGCCGCGGCCGCCCTGTGGGTGATGGACGCCTCGATCAACATCACCATGGAGCCGTTCCGCGCCTTCGTGGGCGACAACCTGCCCGACGAGCAGCGCGCCTCGGGTTACGCCATGCAGAGCTTCTTCATCGGTACGGGCGCGGTCCTGGCCTCGGCCTTGCCGTGGATCCTGACGAATTGGTTCTCGGTCAGCAACGTGGCGGCGGACGGCGGCGTGCCGCCCGCGGTGCACATCGCCTTCTACGCCGGCGCGGCGGGCCTGCTGCTGTCGGTGCTGTGGACGGTGTTCACCACCCGCGAATACAGCCCCGAACAGCTCACCGCCTTCGAGGCGTCCGAGCGGGCGCTGAAGGGCGAGGCCCTGGCGGCCGACGCCCCGACCCGCACCGCGCGGGCCTACGTGGTGGGCGGCGTCGCCTGGACCCTGGCGGGCGCCGTCCTGGCCGGCGCGATCTTCGCCACGCGGCTGGAGAAGGAAGTCTACGTCCTGGCCGCCATGATCGGCCTGTTCGGCGCCGCCCAACTCGTGGCCGGCCTGCTGCGCCAGCGCGGGCGGACCGCGAACGGCTTCTCCGAAGTCGTCGAGGACCTGTTCCGCATGCCCGCCACCATGAGGCAGTTGGCGGTGGTGCAGTTCTTCTCGTGGTTCGGCCTGTTCGCCATGTGGATCTACACGACCCCGGCGGTCACCGCCTTCCACTACCATGCCGCCGACACCGCCTCGCGGGCCTATAACGACGGCGCCGACTGGGTGGGGTTGCTGTTCGCCCTCTACAACGGCGTGGCCGCGTTGGCGGCCCTGGTGATCCCGCTGATCGCCCGCGCCTTCGGCCGCAAGGCCTGCCACGCCCTGTGCCTTGGGCTGGGCGGGCTGGGCCTGGCGGCGTTCCCGCTGATCCGCGAGCCCGGCCTGCTGTGGATCCCGATGATCGGCGTCGGCTTCGCCTGGTCGTCGATCCTGTCGGCCCCGTACTCGATCCTGTCGGGCGCGCTGCCGGCCCGGAAGATGGGCGTCTACATGGGCATCTTCAATTTCTTCATCGTCATTCCGCAGCTGCTGGCCGCGACCATCCTGGGCCTGCTGCTCAAGGCGCTCTTCGGCGGCGAGGCGATCTGGGCGCTGGTGCTGGGCGCGGGCTCGATGCTGGTCGCCGCCGCCTGCGTGTTCCTGGTCCGCGACGTGGGCGAGCCCAAGGCGGCGCCGGTCCAAGCCCTGTCTTCCGAAGCGCTGTCAAAAGCCTGATCCACGTCGTTATCGACGCCATCATTTCACGAGGTAGTTCCATGCGTTGCCTGAAGATGCTCGCCCTCGCTTCGGTCGCCTCCACGGCCCTGGACGCTGTCGCCCACGCCGAGACGCCGACCACCTGGGCCTATGCCGCCAAGACCGGCGTCGGCGCGTCCTACGAGGCCTATGTCGACGGCGCCTACAAGGACGGCGGCCCGACCGGCGCGGTGTCGAAGGTCTGGTTCTCGATCGCCGACGGAACCCTGACCGAGACCATGTACGGCCTGATCCACGAGGCCCAGATCAAGCAACTTCGGGTGGCGGTGAAGACGTCGACCGGCCTGGCCGTCGAGGGCGCCGACACCACCAGCAAGACCGAATACCTGCACCTCGACGCCGCCGGACGGCCGCTGTCGCCGGCGTATAAGGTGACGACCACGGACAAGCAGGGCCGTTTCGAGATCGAGAAGCGGATCTTCACCGACCCGGACCGCAACGCCCTGTTCGTGCGGGTGACCGTCCGCGCCCTGAAGGGGCCGGTGACACCGTTCCTGGTGCTGGAGCCGCACATGGCCAACACCGGCGGCGGCGACACGGGCGCGGCGACCACCGCCGCCCTGACCGCCTTCGAAGGCAAGGCGTTCCTGAGCCTGAAGGGCGGCAAGCCTTTCGTGAAGGCCGTCGCCGCGCCGCTGGGCGCCGACGCCCTCGCGGCGGTGAAGTCGGGGAGCGGCGCCGCCTCGGCCAAGGGCGCCATCGTCCTGACCGCCGAGCTGCCCCGGCAGGCCTCGGGCGAGGCGACCTACGACTTCGCCATCGGCTTCGGCGGCGACGCGACGGCCGCCGACCAGGCCGCCTCGGCCACCCTCAAGACCGGCTATGACGAGGTGCTGGCCCGCTACAACGGCGAGGGCGACCGTGTCGGCTGGGAGGACTATCTGGCCTCGCTGACCGAGCTGCCGCGCCTGCGCGAGGCCTCGGAGGACGGCGGCAAGCTGGTCCAGGCTAGCGCCCTGATGCTGAAGGTGCAGGAGGACCGCACCTATGCCGGCGCCCTGATCGCCTCGCTGTCCAACCCGTGGGGCGACACGGTCGACGCCTCCAAGCCTTCCACCGGCTACAAGGCCGTCTGGCCGCGCGACTTCTACCAGTGCGCCATGGCCCTGGCGGCGTTGGGCGACAAGGAAACGCCGTTGGCGGCCTTCCACTATCTGCCGCAGGTGCAGGTCAAGGCCGACACCAAGGGCAATACGGGCGTCGGCGGCTGGTTTCTGCAGAAGACCTGGGTGGACGGCACTACCGAATGGGTCGGCGTTCAGTTGGACCAGACCGCCATGCCGATCATGCTGGGCTGGAAGCTGTGGAAGCTGGGCTGGCTGCCCGAGGCGGACCTGAAGGCCTACTATGGCAAGATGATCAAGCCGGCGGCCGACTTCCTGGTCGACGGCGGCAAGGTCGGGGTGGGCTGGAACCACGAGACCATCACGCCGCCGTTCACCCAGCAGGAGCGCTGGGAAGAGCAGGGCGGCCACTCGCCCTCGACCACGGCGGCGACCATCGCCGGCCTGGTGACGGCGGGCGACATCGCCGAACTGGCCGGCGACACGGCGGGCGCGGCCCGCTATCGCGCCACCGCCGACGCCTATTCGGCCAAGGTCGAGGCGCGGATGGTCACCACCAAGGGCCCGTTCGGTGACGGGACCTATTATGTGCGCCTGAACCAGAACGAGGACCCCAACGACCACGCCCCGATCGGCGCGGCCAACGGCCAGATCGCCCCGCCCAAGGACCAGGTGGTCGACGGCGGGTTCCTGGAACTGGTCCGCTACGGCGTGCGCCGGGCCGACGACGCCGCCATCGTCGGCAGCCTGCCGGAGCTGGACGACACCAGCCGGGCCGACCTCTACCGGGTGCGCTATGACTTCAAGTTCCCCGGCGTCGAAGGCGAGTTCCCCGGCTGGCGGCGCTACGACGTCGACGGCTACGGCGAGGACGCCAAGACCGGCGCCAACTACGGCGTGGACGGCAAGATGACTCCGGGCCAGCGCGGCCGGGTCTGGCCGATCTTCACCGGCGAACGGGGCCACTACGAGCTGGCCCTGGCTGGGCTGCACGGCAAGCCCGACGCGGCGGCGATCCAGAAGATCCGCGACCGCTACGTCAAGGCGATGGAACTGTTCGCCAACGATGGCCTGCTGATCCCCGAACAGGTCTGGGACGGCATCGGCCCCAACCCACACGGCTATGCGCGCGGCGAGGGCACGGACTCGGCCACGCCCCTGGCCTGGTCGCACGCCGAATACGTCAAGCTGTTGCGCTCGGTCAGCGACGGCCAGGTGTGGGATCGCTACGCGCCGGTGGCGGCCCGCTACGCGAAGTAGGGCGGGCAACCGCCCGGTGGTTCGGGCGTTTCCTGGTCGTAGCTTAACCGTGAAGAGATCGCCATGACCGACGCCTCGCCCCTCAGGAACAAGGCGTCGGCGGCGCTGAGCCTCGCGCTGGTCGGGACCGCGATCCTCGGCGCGGGCCGCGGACTGGTGGTACGTCAACCAGGGGCAGGACCGGGTGATGCTGGTCGACGTGGCGTCGATCAAGCCCGGCAAGGGCGGCGTGCTGAGCTACTGGAACACCCAGGTCGTGGCCGACGGCGCGGCGGACGGCGTGCGAATGATCAAGAGCTACATGCTGGCCGACTGCGCCAAGACGCGGGGTGGTTGGGGGCTGATCGTCCGCTACGACCGCGACGACCGGCAGCTCGATGTCGACAGCTTGGCCAAGCCGGTCCTGGCGACGGTGGAGCCCGACACCCTGGGAGAGGCCGAGTTGAAGTTCGTCTGCGCCAGTCCCGGCGATCGCGAAGCGGCCGGAGCGTTCGCGGTGGCCGTCGACACGCGGACCTTCGCCGACGCCCTGATCGCCGCCGGTGATGCGGCGCCCCGCGCGGTTTACGACCGCCTGGCCGGCGACCCCGCCACGCCGATCGTCCGCTCCACCGCGCCCGGGACCGAGACCTTTGGCCGCCGCCAGACGGCGAAGGTCGGCCAGCCCCTGGTTCCGCCGCGCGACTACGCCAAGGGGATCGAAGTCCCCAAGGCGGCCGACTACCCGGCGGCCACCTCCGGCGACGCCTACGACGTGACCTTCGAAGGGCTGACGGACGGCGAACTGAAGTTCGAGGTGCGCGGCTATGACGTGGATGACCTGATCCATCCCGCCTCGGGGCAGACCGAGGGCTTTCCCGTGGGCGCCAAGGCGATCCACATCCGAGACCTGGCCATCGGCATCGAGGCCGTGACGCCGGAAGCCATCACCTATCGGGTCCGGGTCGAGAAGGCGGCTGCGCCCGACTAGCGCCTATCGCGCCAGCCTAGGCCAGCGGCAGTTCGAACAATGTCCCCTCGGCAGTGTCGGCGCCGCGTCCGATGGCCGCGATCGCCGCAGACATGCTACCGTTTCGACCCAGGGCCGCGTCCGCCAGACCGACCAGCAGCGGGTTGGGCGTCGCATAGGGCGCAGCCGCACGCAGGGCCTGGGCGATGTCCGCCTCGGCGCGCTCGGGCGCGCGCTGGCAGGCGATGACGTAGGCCGCCGCCGTCGAGCGGCTGACCCCGGCCCAGCAATGGACCAGCATCGGCCGCGCCGCGTCCCAGCCAGCCGCGAAGTCCAGCAGCCGGGCGACCAGGGCCGCGTCGGGCGCCGTGAAACCGTCTCTCGGCTCGGCGATGTCATGGAAGGCGAGCTTAAGGCAGGCCTCGTCGCCGGTCGCTCGGGGCCAGGCCTCGGGGGGCGAGGTCGGCGACAGCAGGCTGACCAGGTGCGACGGCTGGTGCCGGGACCGCGCGACGTCGACCTGGCTGAGCGGACAGACCAGCAGGGTCATCGCGCCACCAGCATCGTCGAAGCGCCCAGCAGCACCCCCAGCTCGCAGGCCTGCTCCACCCCGCCCAGCACGTCGCCGGTGTAGCCGCCGATCAGCCGCCGGGCCGTCAGGGCCAGCGCCGCCGCCAGGGTCGCGCCGACCGCCGCGCCCGCCAGGCCTGACCAGCCCAGCAAGGCCAGCGGCCAGAGGCCGAGCAGGGCGGCGATCAGCAGTTCGAACGGTCGCACGCCGTCGGGCGCGGGCTTGTACTTGGCGTCGTCGCGGTCGCTGACATGGCGTCCCAGCACCATGACCACCACGGCGGCGACGCGGCCCGCGCCATGGGCGGCGACCAGGGCCAAGGCCGCCGCCGCCAGGGGCAGGGTCGTGAGCGCCGCGACCTTGATCGCCAGCACCAGGCCCAGGGCCAGGACGCCGTAGGTCCCGACCCGGCTGTCCTTCATGATCTCCAGGCGACGCGCGGGCGTCTGGCCGCCGCCCAGGCCGTCGGCGGTGTCGGCCAGGCCGTCCTCGTGGAAGCCGCCGGTCACCAATACGCCCGCCGCCACGGCCAGCAGGGCCGGCAGCAGGCCGCTCCACAGCTGTCCCGTTGCCAGCAGCACGCCGGCGCAGATCGCGCCCACCAGGATCCCGACCGGCGGGTAGTAGCGGGCGGCGCGGGTGATCCAGTCCGGCTGGAAGTCGGCGAACGAGGGGGCCGGCAGCCGGGTCAGGAACTGCAGGGCGCAGAAGAACAGCTTCAGCTGGCGCGGCATCAGTCGGGCCCGGCCAGGACGTCGGCCAGGGCGGCGACGTCGGTCAGCAGGTTGGCGGCCGCCACCAGCAGCGGGGCGGCCAGGGCCGCGCCGGTGCCTTCGCCCAGCCGCAGGTCCAGATCCAGCAGCGGACCCGCGCGCAGGGCCTTGAGCATGGTCGCATGGCCGCGCTCGGCCGAGCCGTGGGCGAAGACGCAGTAATCGAGGGCGGCGGGCGCCAGGCGGACGGCCGCCAGGGCCGCGGCCGTGCTGATGAAGCCGTCGACCAGCACCACGCGTCGCATCGAGGCCGCGCCCAGCACCGCCCCGACCATCATGGCGATCTCGCAACCGCCGAACTGGGCCAGCACGTCCAGGGGCTCGGAGGCGTCCGAACGCTGGGCGGCGCGGGTGATCCCCGCGCGCTTGCGGGCCATGCCCTCGGCGCCATGGCCCGTGCCCTGGCCGATGCAGTCGTCGAGCGGCGCGGGCGCAAGGCGGTGCATGATCAGGGCGGCGGACGAGGTGTTGCCGATGCCCATCTCGCCCAGGGCGATGACGTCGGCCCCGTCAGCCGCTGCTTCGCGCGCGATCTCGGCGCCCTTGGCGATGGCGGCCTGCACCTCTCGCGCGGTCAGGGCCGGCTCGCGGGCCGCGTTGGCGGTTCCGCGCCGGATCTTGGCGACGATCAGGTCGGGATGGTCGGGCAGGTCGGCGTCGACCCCGGCGTCGACCACGTGGACATGGACGCCCGTGGCCCTGGCCAGGGCGCCAACACTGGAGCGGCCCGACAGGAACAGTCCCACCATGGCGGCGGTGACGCTGGCCGGATAGGCCGAGACGCCCTCGTTGGTCAGGCCGTGGTCGCCGGCGAACACATAGAGGTCGGTGCGGGCTATGCGCGGGTCCAGTCGGTTCTGGATCAGGCCGATCCGCACGGCCAGGTCCTCCAGTCGCCCCAGCGATCCTGGCGGCTTGGCCTTGCCGTCCAGCAGAGCCCGCAGCGCCGGCTCGAGCGCGGCGTCGACGGGGGTGATGGCGGCCTGGAGAACGGAAAGGACGATCATGACGGGGTCCTGGATAGACGAGCTAGGGTCGAGGGGCGAGGGCGACGATCAGGCCGATCGCCAGTGGGATCAGCCAGAGCAGCAGGCAGGCCCGGCGGTAGAGGCGCAGGCCGCGTTCGAGGTCGGCGGGCGTCGGGCGCGGTCCGTCGCCGAACGTCGGCCGGTCTGTGAGCACGCCGTCGTAGCGGGCCTCGCCGCCCAAGCGGACGCCCAAGGCGCCGGCCATGGCCGCCTCGGGCCACCCGGCGTTGGGCGAGGCGTGCAGGCGGGCGTCGCGGACCATGGTGCGCCACCCCCTGGCTTGGTTTTTGGCGTCGGCCAGGGCGATCAGCGCGCCGGCCGCCCGCGCCGGGATCAGGTTCATCAGGTCGTCGGTGCGCGCGGCCGCCCAGCCGAACATCCGCCAACGCGCTTCCTTGTGGCCGATCAGGCTGTCGGCGGTGTTGACGCTCTTGTAGGCGAACAGGCCCGGCAGGCCGCCGACCAGCAGCCAGAAGGCGGGGGCCACGACGCCGTCGTTGAAGCTCTCGGCCAGGCTCTCCAGGGCGGCCGCCGCCACGCCTTCGGCGTCGAGCGGTTCGGTGTCGCGGCCGACGATCATCGCCACCGCCGCGCGGGCGGCCGGCAGGTCGCCGGCCTGCAGCGGCTCCAGGACGGCCGCGACATGGTCGTGCAGGCTGCGCTGGGCCAGGCCGGTCGTGGCGATCAGGGCGACCAAGGTCAATGCCGGAAGGCTGGAGCCCAGGACGCCCCGGATCGCCGCGCCGAGCAGGACGGCGGCCGCGACCAGCAGGGCGACCAGGACGACGCCCAGCCATCTACGGCGCGGACCGGACGCCGTCGGCTGGTTCCAGCGCCGCTCCAGCGCCTCGATCATCGCCGCGGGCCAGGCCACCGGATGCTTCAACGCCGCCGGATAACCCAGCACCGCTTCTAGCCCCAAGGCCAGGGCCACCACCCAGGGCCAGGGCGCCGTCTCAGCCATCCACCCGTCCGATCAGTTCGATCAGCGGACCCCACGCGCCGGCCACGATCGCCGCCTTGACGCCATAGGCCTGCTCCAGCACCGCGGGCGTCAGGGCCTCCAGCGGCGCGGCGTCGGCGATCAGCGCGCCGTCGCGCAGCACCAGCACCCGGTCGGCCAGGCGCAGGGCAACGCCCAGGTCGTGCAGGGTCATGACCACGCCCTGGCCGTGCTCGACCGCGAAGGCGCGCATCAGGTCGACGGTGTCCAGCTGGTGACCGGGGTCCAGCCCCGCCAGCGGCTCGTCGGCCAACAGCCACGACGGCTCGCCCGCCAGCACCCGGGCCAGCAGGGCGCGGGCCCGCTCGCCGCCGGACAGGGTTGTGACGTCGCGATGCGCGAAACCGGTCATGCGGGTGCGGACCAGCGCGGCCTGGACGGCGGCGTGGTCGGCGTCGCTGAGGCCGCGCGCGCCGCTGTGCGGGATGCGGCCCAAGCCCACCAGGGTCTCGACGTCCACCGCCCAGGCCACCTCGGGCGTCTGGGGCAGGAAGCCGACGCGGCGGGCCCGCTCGCGATGCGCCAGGGTCAGGATCGGCTCGATCCCCAGCGACACCTGGCCGGCGTCGGGTCGGCGCAGCCCGGCCAGGCAGGCCAGCAGGGTCGACTTGCCCGCGCCGTTGGGGCCGACGACGGCGGTGACCTCGCCGGGACGGAAGCGCGCCCCGACCCCGGCCAGCACGTTTCGGCCGCCCAGGGCGACGGTCAGGTTGTCGGCGACCAGATCGCTCATGCCAGTCTCCTTCGGGCCAGTCTCCTTCACGCGAGCCTCCGGCGCATCGAGATCAGAAGGGCCAGGAAGAACGGCCCGCCCACGGCGGCCATGGCCACGCCCAGGCGGACCTCGGCGGCCGAGGGCGTCAGTCGCACCAGGATGTCGGCGGCCAGCACCAGGGCCGCTCCGGCCACGGCGCTGGGCGCCAGCAGGGCTCCCGGCTGGTGGCCGACCAGCGGCCGCATCAGGTGCGGCACGATCAGGCCGACGAAACCGATCATGCCGGTCACCGCCACGCTGGCGCCCGAGGCCAGGCCGACGCCGACGGCCAGCAGCACCCGGGTCAGGTTCAGGTCGACGCCCAGCGCCTTGGCCCCGGTCTCGCCCAGGGTCAAGGCGTTCAGCGCCCGACCCAGCATCAGCATCAGTCCGCTGCCCACGACGATGAAGGGCAGGGCCCGCCAGACATCGTCGGCGCTGCGGTCGGCCAGCGAGCCCAGCAGCCAGTTGATGATCTCCTGCGCCGCCCAGGGGCTGGGGGCCAGGCTCAGCGCAAGAGCGACCCCGGCGCTGGCCACGGTGTTCAGGATCACGCCGGCCAGGATGAAGGTGATGGTCCCGCCCGTCCCGCCGGCCAGGACCAGCATGACGGCCACGCCGATCACCGCGCCGATCATCGCCGCCGTGAACAGCAGCCAGGGCGTGGAAAGACTCATGCTCAGATACATGGTCATCACCGCGCCCAGGGCGGCCATGGACGAGACGCCCAGCACGCCGGGGTCGGCCAGCGGGTTGCGGGTGTAGCCCTGCATGACCGCGCCCGACAGGCCCAGGGCCGCGCCGATCGCGATGGCCAGGATCGTCCTGGGCAGCCGCAGTTCGAAGATGATCGCCCAGCGGGGATCTTGGGCGGCCGACGACCAGGCGCTCCACGGAACCCAGACGCGGCCGGCCATCAGCGACAGGCCGCTCAGGAGCAGCACGAGCAGGCACAGGCCGCCCAGCAGCAGAAGGCGCTTGGTCATGCGGCGGCTCCAAGGACTTGTCGGCGGGCGGCGGCCAGGGCGGCGGCGGTGTCCATCAGGCCGGGACCGCCGCAATAGAGCAGCCGCTCGGGGAACACCGCCCGGGTCATGCGCGGCGAGACGCGGGCCAGGGCCGGGTGGTTGAGGATGCGTTCGGCGAAGGTCGGGGCGTTGGGCGCGGCCTGGCCGGCCAGCAGCACCTCGGGGGGATCGTCCAGCAGGCGCTCCAGCGAGACGTTGCCCCACGTCTTGAGGCCATAACGCTGGGCGACGTTCACGAAGCCGGCGCGGCGCATCATCTCGTCGACCAGGGTGCCGTGGCCGGCCGCGAAGCCGTTGGGCTGGAATACGAGAGCGGTGATCGGGCGGGTCCCGGGACGCGGCGCGCCCTTGGCCATCGCCGCCTCGACCTGGCCGATCAAGATTTCCCCGCGATCAGGGTGTCCGGCGGCCTCGGCGATGCGGCGGATCTGGGCCTGGTTCTCGACCCAGCTGTTGGGCACCTTGAACAGCTCGGTGCGGATGCCGAGCTTCTTCAGAGCCGCGCGGGTGGCGGGCGAGGAGTGGGCGGCGGTCAGCACCACGTCGGGCCGCAGGGCGATGACCTCCTCGGCGCTCTCGTAGGTCATCGGGTAGGTCAGGGCGATCCTGGCGATGCTCGACTGCTGCGGATCGCGGGCGTAGTGGCTCAGCGCCACGATCTGCGCGCGGTCGGCCACGTGGACCAGCACCGAGTCCAGGCAGGGGTTCAGCGAGATCACGCGGGGCAGGGCGCGGGCACTGGCGACCCCGCCCGACAGGCCGGCCGCCAGACCCGTTCCGACCGCCGCGCGACGGGTGAGGCCAGCCAGGCTCGGGTGGGTCAAAACTCGACCCCCCGCTGGGCCTTGAAGCCCTGCTCGAACGGGTGCTTGACCAGGGTCATCTCGGTGACCAGGTCGGCGATCTCCAGCAGTTGGGGCTTGGCGTTGCGGCCGGTCAGGCAGACGTGCTTGTCGTTGGGGCGGGCCTTCAGCACCGCCGCCACCTCGTCGATGTCCAGATAGTCGTAGCGTAGCGCGATGTTGATCTCGTCCAGCAGCACGAAATCCAGCTTCGGATCGGCGATCATCTCTTGCGACACCAGCCAGGCGGCCTGGGCGGCGGCGATGTCGCGCTCGCGGTCCTGGGTGTCCCAGGTGAAGCCCTCGCCCATGACCTCGTAGCGGACCTGGTCGGGGAACTTCTTGAAGAACAGGCGCTCGCCAGTCTTCCACTTGCCCTTGATGTACTGGACGACGCCGACCTTCAGGCCCCAGCCCAGGTGACGGGCCACCATGCCGAAGCCGGCCGAGGACTTGCCCTTGCCGTCGCCGGTGTGGACCAGCAGCAGGCCCTTCTCGAGGGTCTTGGTCTCCATCATCGCGTCGCGCTCGGCCTTGAGGGCCTTCATGGCTTCGGCGTGCTTGGCGTTCAGGTCTTCGCTCATCAGAGGTTCTCCAGGGCGTCGGCGAGGCGGAGCCAATCCTGGTCGGGCCCGGGCAGGCCAAAGCGGATCAGCGTCTCGTCCCAGGGGAAGGGACGGGTGAGGATTCCGGCCTGGGCCAGGACCTCGAAACGGCGCGGCGCGTCGGCGGCGCTGGTCAGGCGGAACAGCCGGGTCCCGCCGATGATCTCGAACCCGGCCCTGCGCAGCAGGCCATCCAGCTGCACGGTGCTTTCGATCAGGCGGCGCCGGGTCTGGCGGGCCCAGTCCGGATCGGCGTAGGCCGCCAGGCCGGCGGCGATCGCCGGACCGGACACCGGCCAGTCGCCCAGCGCCCGGCGGACGCGCGCGGCCAGGGCCGGCTCGGCGACCAGGAACCCCAGCCGCGCGCCGGCCAGGCCGTAGAACTTGCCGAACGACCGCAGGACCATCAACGACCCGTGGCCCGGTCCGCCGGCCAGGGGCGCAACGGAATAGGCCGGATCGACGTCCATGAAGGCCTCGTCGACCAGCAAGGGGCCTTCGGTCAGATCGACGACCTGGTCGGGCGACAGGACGCTGCCGCTCGGATTGTTCGGATTGACCAGCACCCGCAGGTCGGCGGCCGGATCGCCCGGGTCGACGATCCGCGCGCCCGCCGCGCGCCAGGCGTCGGCGTGGCCGCCGTAGGTCCTTGTCGAGATCGCGACCCGTCCGGACGCGAGCAGGCGCGGCAGCAGGCGGATCAGCGCCTCGCTGCCGGCCGCCGCGACCACCCTTGCGGGATCCTCGACACCGAACGCGGCCGCCGCCGCCGTCTCCAGGGCCCGCAGGGACTCCGGATCGGGCAGGCGCGACCAGGTCTCCGGCGAGAGGGCCGGGACCGGATAGGGGCAGGGGTTGATCCCCGTCGACAGGTCGAGCCAGGGCGTCGGCGCGTCCGGCCAGGCCGTCCGCGCCGCGCCGAGGCGTCCGCCGTGGCCGAGAAGGGCCGCCGGCGTCGCCATGGCTAGAACCTCGCCCGCACGCCCGCGAAGGCGCCCCGACCCAGGGTCCCGTAGCGGTAGAGGGTCTCGTACTGCTGGTCGAACAGGTTCTCGACCCGGCCGTACAGCTCGAACGTGTCGTTGATCGGATAGGCGATCCGCACGTCGGTCAGCACGTAGCTCTTCAGCCGCCGAGTGTTGGCGGCGTTGTCGAAGCTGTGGCCGACATACTGCATCGTCACGCCGGCCGTCAGGCCGTTCGTGAGGCTCAGTTCCGCGTCGGCGTTGGCTGTTTCACCGGCCCGGCGCACCAGGTCCTTGCCGTAGTTGGCGCCGGCCGACTTATTGACCGCGTCCATGTTGGTGTAGTTGGCCGACAGGGTCAGCAGCGAACTGACCTCGAAGCTGCCCTCCACCTCGACGCCGTCGGCCTGGGTCTTGGCCGTGTTGGCGTACCCGCCGAAGTTGGGCGGGGTGTTGTTCGACAGGAAGTCGATCTGGTTCTTGGTGTCGCGGCTGAAATAGATGATCGCACCACGCAGTCGGCCGTCCAGGATGCTGTGCTCGACGCCGATGTCCCAGCTCTTGGCCTCTTCCGGCTTCAGAGCGGTGTTCCCGTAGTCGCTGTACAGTTGGTACAGCGACGGGGCCTTGAAGCCCTCGCCGTAGTTGGCGCGGAGGACCGTGGCGCCGTCGTTCAGGCTCCAGGCCGCGCCGGCCTGGTAGGTGGTCGCGCCGCCGAAGGTGTCGTGGTCGTCGTGGCGGACGCCGCCGGTCAGGGTCAGGCCCTCGACGAGCTTGGCCTGCAGCTGGCCATAGACGCTGTCCATGCTGGCCGCATGCCGGCCGGGCGTGGGGTTCGGGTCGAAATCGGACGGCGCGGCGCTGCGGAACCAGGAGCGCTCGGTCTCGGCCCCGAACACCGCGCGCCAGACCGGATTGATCGTCCAGGTGCCCTGATATTCCAGGCTGTTGTCGGTGCCCCGGGCGTCGAAGGTCTTGGTGGTGACGGCCTGGTCGGGGTTGTAGTTGTCGCGGTCGGTCTGGGTGTACGAATAGCCGATGCGGCTGTTCAGGGCGCCGTCGAAGTTGGACAGGCGCGCGCCCAGATAGCTGACCAGTTCCTTGGTCTTGCCGTACTCGGCGGTGTCGGCGAAGGCGAAGGCGGGGGCGGGGAAGCCGTCGAACTCGTTGCGGCCGGCGGCGTAGGAGACGCGGGCGTCAAGGCTGGCCCAGTCGGTGACGTTCAGGTCCACCCGGCCGCTGACGGCGGTGTTGTGGTAGCCGTCCTTTTCCTTGCCGCCCATGGCCTCGTCGAAGTTGGAGACGCCGGCGGTGGTGTAGGACCCCGCCGCCAGTCGCCAGCCGCCCCAGGCGCCGCCGGCCCCGACGCCCACCCGGGCGTAGGCCGTGGCGCGCGAGCCGCCCTCGACCGTGGCGTCGCCCGACAGCGCGCCGTCCGGGGTCTTGGTGATCATGCTGACCACGCCGCCGATGGCCTGGCTGCCCCACAGGGTGGATTGCGGGCCGCGCAGCACCTCGATGCGGTCGACGTCGCCGGCCAGCAGGGTGGCGAAGTTGTAGCCGCCGCCGGTCGCCGACGGATCGTTCAGCTTGACGCCGTCGATCAGCACGGCGGTCTGGTCGCTCTCGGCGCCGCGGATGCGCACCTGGGTCGAGCCGCCCACGCCGCCGTTGCGGGTGACGGTGACGCCGGGCGTGCGCGACAGCAGGTCGGAGACCACGACGGCCTGGCGCCGGCGCAGGGTCTCGGCGGTGATCACGGTCATGCTGACCGGCGTTTCGGACAGCTTGTCGGCGGCGCGGCCGGCGGTGACGACCACCTGGTCGACCTCGCTGGGCGCGTCGACGGCGTCGGCGGCCAACACCTGGCTGGGCAGGGCGAGAGCGGGAAGGGCGGCCACCAGGGCCAAGACGGAAATCGAGCGCATATTCAAATCCTCCGTGCGCGGCAACGAAGGCTGGCCCGAGAATTCGGACCGGCCTGACGATGTCGCCTCGGGGGAAAAGAACCCCATCGTACGGCGCACCCCGGCCGGACGAAGGACGACCGCGACGGGCAGGTCTCCTGGCTCGCGGGTCAATGCCGGTGCGTGTCGCCTTCCCAGCCGTTTTCCCCAGTTGCTCTTGGAGAGAAAGGCCAGTGGCTCATGACACGCGGGCTCGCCGCTTACAGTTGCGGGGGCAGCCCGGGTTTCACACCCGAGTTCCCTTTTCATCCTCTTTCGAGGAACCTGTCGCGAGAGCTGCACTATATGTTGCGCCGCACACGGTCAATCTGACTGGGCAATCTGGAGCGCGCCTTGCCGTTTACCCTCGTCCTGGGCGGAGCCCGATCCGGCAAGAGCGCCTTCGCCCAGGCGGCCGCCGAGGCGCTGGCCGCCGAATCCGGCGGTCGGCTGGTCATGGTGGCCACGGCCCAGGCCTTCGATTCGGAGATGGTCGAGCGCATCGACCGGCACCGCCAGGATCGCGGTCCGGCCTGGATGACGCTCGAGGCCCCGCTGGACCTGGCGGGCGCGCTGGACGGCCTGGGGGGCGGCGACGTGGTCGTGGTCGACTGCCTGACCCTGTGGCTTTCCAACCTGATGCTGGACGAGCGGGACGTGGCGGCGGCCATGGCCCAGCTGGTCGTCGGCGTGGAGCGGTTCGAGGGGAGGCTGTGGCTGGTGTCCAACGAGGTCGGGTTCGGCATCGTGCCCGACAACGCCCTGGCGCGGCGGTTCCGCGACGAGGCCGGGCGGCTGCACCAGGCCCTGGCCCAGGCCGCCGACGCGGTGACCCTGGTGGTGGCGGGGCTCACGCTGCGCCTGAAGTGAGAAAAACTACGTTGAGCGCTGATATCCCACGTCTAAGGTGTGGATAACAGCAGCCGCCCGCGCGGACGGGTGGCGCTCCGGGAGGACGCCATGAACGCCATTGCCCCCATCACCGCTTCCGAAACGCCCGACTACGCCGGCCTGACGGTGACCCCCGCCGGCCCGGTTCTCGGGGCCGAGATCTCGGGCCTGGACATGCGCCAGCCTTTGGCGCCGGAGATCGTCGCGGCGATCCGGACGGCGCTGCTGCGGCACAAGGTGGTGTTCTTCCGCGATCAGGACATCAGCCATGAGGACCATGTCCGTTTCGGTCGTTATTTCGGGGACTTGGAGGGGCATCCTGTCACCGCTCACGTGCCCGGTTTCCCCGAGATCCTGCACATCGAGGCCGCCGACGGCATGAAGCTGCGCGAGGAGATCGTGCCGATCGTCCGCGTCGCCAACAAGTGGCACACCGACGTCACCTTCCGCCCCGCGCCGTCGATGGGCGGGGTGCTGCGCATGCGGCACATGCCGCCGCTGGGCGGCGACACCCTGTTCGCCGACACGGCCGCCATCTATCGCGACCTGCCGCAGACGCTGAAGGACCAGCTGGCGACCCTGAGCGCCGAGCACGACATCCTGCAGAGCTACGGCTACCGGGTCGACGAGGCCAAGCGGCAGGAGCTGCGCGCGGCCCACCCGGTGCAGGCCCATCCGGTGGTCCGCACCCATCCGGAGACCGGCGAGAAGCATCTGTTCGTCAACAAGGTCTTCACGACCCGGATCCTGGGCCTGCCCGAGGACGAGGCCGCCAAGCTGCTGGCCGACCTGCTGGAGCGGGTGAAGACGCCCGAATACCAGGTCCGCTTCCGCTGGACGCCCAACGCCATCGTCTTCTGGGACAACCGCGCCACCCAGCACTACGCCATCCTCGACTACTGGCCGCAGGAACGCATCGTCGAGCGGGTGACGATCCAGGGCGATGTCCCGTTCTGAAGCGACCTTAGCTTGGCTATGAAATCGGCATGGAAGCCAGTGGGTTGTCGCGAAGTCCGGTGGGCGATCAGGAGCGCGAGGCGCGCGTGTCGACCCGGCGTTCCATCAGCAGCAGGCTGAGCATCACCAGGAAGGCGAACACCAGCAGCGCGCCCGCAAGCTGGTGGGCCTTGGTCCACTCCAGGGTCTCGACCAGCCGATAGATCTCGATCGACAGCACCTCGGTCTGGCCCGGAATGCCGCCGCCCAGCATCATCACCACGCCGAACTCGCCGATCGTGTGGGCGAAGACCAGCAGGGCGGCGACGGCGTAGCCCGGCAGGGCCAACGGCAGAGCCACCTTGCGGAACGCGCTCCAGGGCGAGGCGCCCAGGGTGGCGGCGGCTTCCAGCGGCTCGTCGCCTATGGCGATGAAGGCGTTGCGCAGCGGCTGGACCGCGAACGGCAGCGAATAGATCAGCGAGCCGATCACCAGCCCCTGGAAGGTGAAGGCCAGGGTGCGGACCCCGAACGGATGCAACAACGCGATCAACGGGCTCTGCGGGCCCAGGGCGATCAGCAGGTAGAAGCCCAGGGCGGTCGGGGGCAGGACGATCGGCAGGGCGACCAGGGCCCCGACCGGGGTCCTCCACGGCGAGCGTCCCCGCGCCAGCCACCAGGCCAGGGGGGTGGCCAGGATCAGCAGCAGGATGGTGGTGATCCCAGCCAGCTTGGCCGTCAGCCACGCGATCTCGAGCATGGTCAGCGGACCTCGAGCTTGATCGACGGCGGGCGGGTCGGCATGGCTTCGGCGCGCTCAGTTATGCAGTGCGTCTACATAACGGGCTTTCAAGCCCAGGTCACGCGCGGCCGGCCAAGCTTTGGAGCGCTAGTGGAGGGTCGCCCGCTCGGGCGGCGGTTCGCCCGGTCCAGCGCCTTGCTCCCCGCGCAGGCGGACGGGCAGGGGATAGCCGTCGACCCTCAGGGCCGCGTTCAGGGCGCGCGCCAGCACCATGGTCGGCTGCGAATCGACCAGCAGCGGTTCGAGCAGGGCCTCGCCGGCCGCGGTCGCGGTTCCCGCCAGCCCGCACGACACCATCAGCCGCTGCTCGTCGGTCGAAATGCCGCCGCAGGCCGGACATTCCACCTGGATCGGCCGGCGCAGGCTGGCCTCGACCGCCTGCATCCAGGCGACGAACAGCCCGCCTGTCCGGTTGGACGACCGAAACGCCAGGGCCTGGGCGACCAGGCGGGTGGGGTGCTCGCCCGCCGACCTCAACGCCGCCCATTGCCGCATGGCGCTCAGGAGCAGCCTTTCGCCGACGGTCGGGCCGGAAGTCCATCGAAGCGCTGCGGTGTCGGGAGTCATGGCGACCTCTGCCGGGTGGATGTCGCGTCCATTGTTGCGACAGGTTCGCAACATCTAGTCCCTGAAGTAGTTGCGAGTCAATCGCAACAACAACATCCGGTATGCTGGACCGGCGACCGTCAGCGGCCTAGGTTAAGGAGCCGTCGCAACCTGTTCGCCGCACTGAGTCTTTGGAGCC
The DNA here is from genome assembly GCF_056406095.1 of Caulobacter sp. P1_D6. NCBI lineage: Bacteria > Pseudomonadati > Pseudomonadota > Alphaproteobacteria > Caulobacterales > Caulobacteraceae > Caulobacter > Caulobacter sp. P1_D6. Next base: position 111,500 of record NZ_JBFUAW010000019.1, read on the forward strand.
CGCGCTGTCCGCCCCACCTTCGACGACCACGCCGATGACCCGGCTGTACGGCGAGAAGCGGGCCAATCTGGTGCGCGTCTTCGCCGTGAAGCTGCGCTCGGTGAGCGAAGCCGAGGACCTGATCCAGGATCTGTTCCTCAAGGTGCAGGCGCTTGGCGACCTCGAGGTCGAGGGCGACGGCTCGGCGTTGCTGTTTCGCATGGCCAACAACCTGATGCTGGACCGATTGCGCAGCCAGAACCGCGCCAGCGCGCGTGACGGGGGATGGCGCAGCCTTCAGGGCGCGGTGCTGGGCGACCAGCAGGTGGCGGACGTTCCCTCGGCCGAGGAGGTCGTGGCCAGCCGGCAGCGCCTGAAGCTGATGATGGCGGCGCTGGAGACCCTGCCGCCGCAGGTGGCGCGCGCGTTCAAGCTTCACAAGCTGGAAGGTCTCAGTCACGCTGAGACCGCCGTCGCCATGGGAGTCAGCCGCAGTTCGGTCGAAAAGCATGTAAGCGCGGCCTTGAAGGCGCTGATGGCTAAGTTGTCATGAGGGCGATTATTGTTTCTGGAACGGCTTTTGGAGGTTCCGCGGCCTTGGTGACGTCTTATCCTTGCGAGGACGCTGAGCGGCGTCAGGACGGAGCGAAATGACGCGTCCCCAAACGGACATCGACGCCGAGATCGCCGAGGCCGCGATCGACTGGCTGGTCCGCCTGCAGGGCGAGACGGTCACCGAGCGCGACTGGCTGGATTTCGACGCCTGGCTGACGGCCTCGCCCGTCCATGCCCAGGCCTATGACGCCGTGCTCGCCTTCGACCACCGCCTGGATCTGGACGCCCGCCTCGCGGAAGGCGCGCCGACCGGCGCTCCCCTGGTCGCCTCCAACGTGGTCCCGCTTCGGCCGGCGCGACGCGCCTGGCTCTGGTCGGCGGGGGCGGCGATCGCCGCGACCTTCGTCGCCGGCGCGATCCTGCTGCCCAACAGCGGCCTGATGGGCGTGCACGAAACCACCTATTCGACCGGCGTCGGCGAGCGCCGGACGATCGCGCTGGAGGACGGCTCGCGGATCGAGATGAACGCCGCCTCGCGCCTGACGGTGCGGTTCGAGCGCAATGCGCGCCGCGTCCACCTGGGCGACGCCCAGGCGTTCTTCGACGTGGCCAAGGATACTTCGCGTCCGTTCCTGATCTCGGCGGGCGACACCCAGGTGCGCGTCGTCGGCACGCAGTTCGATGTCCGGCATCGCGACGGACAGGTGGCGGTCAACGTCCAGCGCGGTCTGGTCGAGGTGCGTCCCAACCTGCCCAGCGACGCCGCGTCGTTCCGGCTGCGGCCAGGGCAGGGGCTTTCCCACCGCAAGGGCCGGACCGACGATGCGCGGCTCTCGACGGTGGCCGTCGAAGAGGTCGCGGGCTGGCGTCAGGGCCGGCTGATCTATCGCGATCAGCCGCTTTCGCAGATCGCCGGCGACATGAACCGGCTTTTCCCGCGTCCGGTGAAGCTGGGCGACGCCGAAGCCGCCAATATGCGACTTTCCGGCGTGTTGATCGTCGATGAACAGGATGCGATGGTCGATCGACTGTCACACCTGCTTCCCGTCCGAACGACGACGACCAAAGACGCTATCGTGATCCGGGCGCGCTAAGCCTTGCTGACGGGCCTGGAATCGTTCGATGCGCGAAGCTTGAGCTCTAGGGGGATAGAGCTGGAGCCCGATGATTTCGGACACGGAATCCCAGCTTCGACGTCTACCTGACGATCCGGTTTCCGGAGCGGTCGCGTTCGGCCGCCCGCGCTCCGCCGCTTCTGTCCTCGTTCTGACCCTGGCTTCGAGCCTGGCCCTGGCCGGGCAGGCCGATGCGGCGCCGGCGCGTTTCCGCTTCAACATTCCCGCCAAGCCCAGGTCGGAGGCGCTGATCGACGTCGGCGTCCAGGCGCGCGTCACCCTCGGGGGGGCCTCGTCGTGCCCGGGACGCAGCGCGGCCGTCGTCGGCGTCCTGACCCTGCGCCAGGCGCTCGACGCGGTGACCGCCGGCGGGCCGTGCCGGTTCGAGGTCCTCGACAACGCCACGGTCAGCATACTGCCGGCCCAGGTCCCGCCCGCCCGGCCCGCGGCGCGCGTCAGGCCGCCGATCGTCGCCCAACCGGCGCCGGCGGCCGTCCCGACCCTCGACAGCGTGATGGTCACCGCCACCAAGCGCCCGACCCGCCTGGGCGCGGCGGCCGGCGGGGTCAGCGTGATCGGGGCGGCGCGGTTGCGCGACACCGGCGCGATCGACACCACCAGCATCTCCCAGCAGACCGCAGGCTTCATCACCACCAACCTCGGCGCGGCGCGCAACAAGATCATGCTGCGCGGCCTGTCGGACGGCACCTTCACCGGCCGCACCCAGCAGACCGTCGGCACCTATCTCGACAACATCCCCCTGACCTACAACGCCCCCGACCCGGACCTGCGCCTGCTCGACGTCGACCGCGTGGAGATCCTGCGCGGACCCCAGGGCGCGCTTTATGGCGGCGGATCGCTCAGCGGGGTCTATCGGATCGTCTCCACCAAGCCGGTGCTGAACGCGTGGTCGGGATCGGCCCTGGCCGGCGCGGCCGCGACCGAGTCCGGCTCGCCCAGCAGCCGCCTGGAGGGCGTGCTCAACCTGCCGGTGGCCGCCGATCGCGCCGCCCTTCGTCTGGCGGCCTACAGTGACGTGGAAGGCGGCTATGTCGACGACGTCAATCTGCGCCTCTCGAACGTGGACCGCACCACGCGCACCGGCGGTCGCGCGGCCTTGTCGGTGGTGGTCGATCCGGACTGGTCGATCCTGGTGTCCGGCGCGCGCCAGGACCTGCACGCCACCGACAGCCAGTACACCACCCCAAGCCTGGGCGGACAGAAGCGCGCCAACCAGGTGCGCGAGACCCACGACAACATCCTGCAGCAAGGCGCGGTGACGATCTCCGGGGCGGGGGGCTGGGGCCGGTTCGTGTCGTCGACCGGCTATGTCCGCCACCGGTTCGCCAGCCGGTTCGACGCCACCGCCGCGCTGAACGGGGCCGGCTCGCCTTCGCTGGACGTCGGCCTGTTCGACGAGGCCAGCAAGGTGCGGCTGCTGGTCGAGGACGCGGTGCTGTCCTCGCCCGACACCGATCGCTTCCGCTGGCTGTTCGGGCTCTACGGCCTGGCCAGCCTGGAGGACAGCGACGGCGAACTGCGGGCGCGCACGCCCTACGATCCTTCACGCCTGATCTATCTGGAGGCCCGCCGCGATCGGCGGCGCGAACTGGCGATCTATGGCGAGACCGCCTACGACCTCGGCGGCGGCTGGACGGCCAGCCTGGGCGGCCGGGCCTTCCGCAGCGAGGTGCATACGACCTCGATGGTCGAGGCGCCGGCCCCGGGCCAGTCGCGCGAGCTGAACCGGCAGGCGCGTTTCACGGGCATTTCGCCGAAGTTCTCGCTTCAGCGGACCTGGAGGGGCGGCGGGCTGGTCTATCTGCTGACCTCGGAAGGCTATCGCTCGGGCGGCTTTAACTCGGGCGGCCTGATCGCCCCGTCGGCCCTGCGCGCCTCGTTCAAGCCCGATCATCTTCGCAACTACGAGATCGGCGCCAGCCTCCGGCCCTGGGACGGGCGGATGATCCTGCGCACCGCCCTGTTCCATGACGTGTGGAAGGACATCCAGACCGACCAGTATCTGACCCCCTCGGGCCTGTCCTACACGGCCAATGTCGGCGACGGGCGCAACACCGGGCTGGAGGTCGAGGCGACGGTGCTGGCCGCCCGGGGCCTGACCCTGGAAGCCAACGCGCTGTTCAATCGTCCCCGCCTGAGCCAGGTGGATCCGAATTTCGCCTCGGCCGCCCAGAGCGAGCTGCCGGGCGTTCCGGACGTCTCCGCGGGAGCCATGATGCGTTACCAGACCGATCTGGCCGCGGACCGGCAGCTGGTGCTGACCATCGAGCTGGAATATGTCGGCCAGTCGCGCCTGACGTTCGACCGGCGGCTTTCCCCGTCGATGGGCGGTTATGTCACCGGACGCCTGTCCGCCGAACTGGTGACGCGGGATTGGAGCTGGACCTTCGCGGTCACCAACCCCGCCAACGCGTCGAGCGACACCTTCGCCTACGGCAATCCGTTCAGCTTCGGCCAGGTGCGCCAGGTCACGCCACTGCGTCCCCGCACCTGGAGCGTATTGATTTCGCGCGCCTTCTAGGCTGGGGTTAGCCGAAACAACGGACCTCGCGCCACGCGCGAACGCGAAAAAAGTTCTGAGGTTCCCTGATTTCCGCGACGTCTATTTCTCGACGGGGGCGCGCACGTAGGGCCGTCCCCAGGTCGGGGAAATTCCATGTCTGTCCTGTCGGGACTTGTCTGCGTCCACAACGAAGAGACGCGTCTGGCCGACTGCCTGCAACGCCTGGCGTTCTGCGACGAGATCGTCGTGGTCGCGGACCGCTGCACGGATCGCAGCGAAGCCATCGCCCGCAAGATGGGCGCGCGGGTCGTCTCGGGCATCTTTCCCGTCGAGGGCCTGCGCAAGGCGGCGGGCGTCGAGGCCTGCCGCGGCGACTGGATCATGGAGCTGGACGCCGACGAGGCGGTGACCCCGGCCCTGGCGCGGGAGATCCGCGAGACCGTCGTCCGTCCCGACGCCGGCGACTGGTACCAGGTGCCTGTGGATAACTTCGTGGGCGCGCAGCTGGTGCGCCATGGCTGGGGCGGCTCGTTCGGCGCCTCCTCGGTGGCCCGGTTGTTCCGCAAGGGCGTGAAGACCTGGAAGAGCGAGCGGGTCCATCCCGGCACCACCTTCACCGGCGTCTATGGCGGCCGGCTGAACAACGCCATCCTGCACAAGGTCGACGACGACATCGCCGACATGGTCCAGCGCCTTAACCGCTATACGGCCCTGCGCGGCCAGGACCTGGCCGACAGCGGCAAGATCAAGAGCCTGTGGGACGACCTGTTCCGGGGCGTGCGCCGGTTCTACAAGTGCTACGTCTCGCGCAAGGGCTACAAGGAGGGCGACATGGGCTTCCTGATCGCCGTCATGGCGGGCCTCTATCCGCTGCTCTCGAACCTGAAGGCGCGTGAAATCCGGACGCTGAACGGCATCCAGGCCGTGCGTTCCGCCGGAGGCTCCGTGATCGGCCTGGGCCTCGAGGAGACTCGGCTGGGTCATTCGGCCTAGACGTTCGTCATGCCGTTGCATCGTCTTCTGATCGCGACCCTGATCGGGCCCGAACTGGCCCGCTGGAAGGCCGGCGGCCACGCGCCGGTGTTCTGGTGGCGCGACGACGACGCGCGTCGGTCCACGCCGGCGTTGGACCGACTGCTGGCTCTGTCTGTCCGCTTCGACGCGCCGATCACCCTCGCGGCCGTGCCTGACGGCGACATCGCGGCCCTGGCCAAGGCCTGTCGCGGGGTTCCCGGCGCCGAGCTGGCGATCCATGGGTTCCGGCACGAGAACCGCGCGCCGCCGGGCTGGCCGTCCGGCGAGGTCAACGACCTGGATCGCCTGGCCGACGTGATGTCCGACCTGAGCACCGCGATCGAGGTGTTTCGCCGGGCCGGCGTGACGCCGCGCCTGTTCGTGCCGCCCTGGAACAACGCCCATCCGCTCCTGAAACAGGCGCTGGGCCTGCGGGACCTGGCCCTGTCCTGCTACGGCGAGCCGCGCGGCGAGGCCGACCGCCTGGACGCCCACCTGGACGTCATGCGCTGGAAGCCCGAGCCGCGCTTCCGGGGCGCGGTCCGGTTCCTGTTGCGAACCCGCCGGCTGCTGGCCCAGCGTCGACGCATGGGCGCGTGGGATGAACCGCTGGGCCTGCTGACCCACCATCTCGACCACGACGAGGACGCCTGGAGCTTCCTCGAGGCGTTCCTGCCCGTCACCAAGCCCGTCGCCCGCGGCGCTGTCGGCAAGCCGGCGGCCAAGACGGTCGAGGTGGGCGACCAGAGCGCGCTCAAGGCGGGCTAGGGTCGGCAGGCTCTGGCCGCCGGCGATCTCTCGCGATTTCCGAAATTCGACATGACGAACGGGTGCTCGCCCCGCGAGAGGGCGCCCGCGTCTCCGCCCCGCCAATTCCCTTCAAGCCCGGAGACCGTTGTTCCACCAGCTTGGCCACAACATTCACGCACGTGATAGTGAGTGTTGACAGGAGTTGATCTCAGGTGCAGCTTCGCGGGGTAGCGTCGGCATTCACGATCGACGCACGGGGAGAAAGCGCATGAAGGTAATTCTTCTCGCGTCGGCTTGCGCCGCCGCGTTGGTGTCGACGTCCATGACCGCCCAGGCGCAGACCGCGTCCCCGGCAGCCCAGGACAAGTCCGCCGCCCAAACCGACACCACCCTGCTCAACGAGGTCGTGGTCACCGCCACCCGCCGCAACGAGCGCCTGCAGGATGTGCCGCTCAGCGTCACCGCCTTCTCCCAGAAGGACCTGACGGCCAAGGGCATCGTCGGATACGAGGGCCTGGCGCGGGAGACGCCCGGCGTCGTCCTCAACAAGCCGACCGCCAACTTCAACAACTTCACCGCGCGCGGCATCGCCACCAACGGCTACGGCGCCAACCTGCAGAGCACGGTGGCGATCTATATCGACGAGCTGCCGATCTCGACGATCGGCAACACGACGGTGCTGGATCCCAATCTGTACGACCTGGAGCGGGTCGAATTCCTGCGCGGTCCGCAAGGCACGCTGTTCGGGTCGGGTTCGCTGTCGGGCGCGCTGCGCATCCTGACCAAGAGCCCCGACCTGGACGAGTACGACGCCTCGGCCCTGGTCGACTTCGGGCTGACCGGGTCGGATTCCCTGCGCCAGCGCTACAACGGCATGGTCAATATCCCGATCATCAAGGACCAGCTGGCCCTGCGCGTCGTCGGCTTCTACCGAAACGAGGAAGGCTACGTCGACAACCTGGGAACCGGCATCCACAACTCCAACACCCTGGTCGACGGCGGCGGGCGCGGGACCCTGCTGTGGAAGCCGAACGACCGCCTGTCGGTCAAGCTGCTGGCCTCGTACGAGAAGAGCAATCCCAAGGACTCCTCGCTGATCATCCCCTCGCTGGGCCGCAACAAGCGGATCAGCGACCGGCCCGACCTCTTCGTGGGCAAGCTGACCAGCTACAACGCCACGGTCGACTACCAGTTCGACGGCGCGCACTTCACCAGCTCGTCGACCTATTCGAAGTTCGACCAGAAGTTCTGGGTCGACCTGGCCGGCACGTTCGGCGCCGCCGGGATCGCCTTCGGGCTGGACGCCAACGGCTACCAGAAGACCTTCGTCGAGGAGGCGCGCCTGGCGTCGGATCCCGGCGGCAAGTTCGACTGGGTGGTCGGCGGCTTCTATCTCGATCGCCGGCTGGACGTGGACTACTTCTACCGCTCCTCGCCGCAGTACCTGGCGTCGCACGGCATCACCGGCCTGCCGGACGAGTACTATCAACGCCAGTACACTCACATCAATTCGCACGAACTGGCCGGTTTCGGCGAGCTGACCTACCACATCAACGACAAGCTCTGGCTGACCACCGGCATGCGCTACGGCGGCACCGACGCCCAGGGCTTCACCGAGGGCGGCTACAGCAGCGCCTATCTGACCTATGCGATCTTCGGCATCTCGGGTCCGCTGGCCGTGACGCCGATTCCGGCGGCGACGGGCGTCAAGGCCAAGGCCACCAAGCCGTCCTACAAGGTCAGCCTGTCGTACAAGCCGTCGTCGAACCTGACCACCTACGCCACGATGTCCACCGGCTTCCGCACCCCCGTGGTCAACGCCTTCGCGGGCCGTCCCAGCGTGGTCAATCCCAACGACCTGATCATCCCCTACGGCGCCTCGTCGGACGACCTGACGAACTACGAAGTGGGCCTGAAGGGGCGTTGGTTCGACGGCGCGCTCAGCGCCAACCTGGCGGCCTATGTGATCGACTGGAGCAACATCCAGGTGCAGGCCAACCGCGTCTCGGACTCCGTCCAGTTCGCCACCAACATCGGCGGGGCGAAGAGCACGGGTGTGGAGTTCGAGGTCGTGGCCATACCCGCGACGGGCCTGACGGTGGGGCTGAACGGCTCGTTCAACGACGCCAAGGTGACCAAGCTGACGCCGGCCGAGGCGGCGATCTCGGGCGCGGTGGACGACGCGCGCCTGTCCGCCCCGCACTTCCAGGGCTCGATGTACATCAACTACGGCTTCGACCTGTCGGCCAAGGCCAGGGCCAACGCCTCGGTGGTGTTCCAGCACGTCGGAAACTATCCGGGCTCGTTCCCCAACGTGCCGGGGCAGCCGGGCGTGGTCAGCCCGACCTACGGCTTCACCGACGCCTATGAGAACGTCAACGCCACGTTCGCGGTGGCGATGGATAAGCTGACGGTCGGCGCCTATGTCGAGAACATCTTCGACAACCACTCGATCACCTATGTCCACCCCGAGGCGTTCCTCGCCAGCCGCTACGCGACCCTGCGGCCGCGTACGTTCGGGGTGCGCGTGGGCTACGACTTCTAGATGACGGACGCGGGCGTCGTCGTCCTGTCCCCGGCCGCGTCTTCCGGCCTGGACCCGTGGTCCAGGCCCCGGCCGGCGCCGTCCAGGGCGAGGCGATCGGCGAGCTGAACGTCTTCAAGGGGCTGCCCTATGCGGCGTCGCCTACTGGTTGGCGTCGCTGGCGCCCGCCGGCCGAGGCCCCTGCCTGGAAGGGCGTGCGCGACGCGACCAAGTTCGGTCCGGCCTGCTACCAGCCCAGGTCGCAGCCGGGCAGCAGCATCTACGCGAGCGAACTGGGCGCGATGAGCGAGGACTGCCTGTCGCTGAACGTCTGGACCCCGGCCAAGGCCCAGAAGGCGCCGGTGCTGGTCTGGATCCACGGCGGGGCGCTGGTGACGGGCTCCAGCAGCGAGGCGGTCTATGACGGCGCCAAGCTGGCGAGCCAGGGCGTGGTGGTCGTGTCGATCAACTATCGGCTCGGCGTGCTGGGCTGGCTGGCCCATCCCGGCCTCAGCGCGGAATCGCGCGAGGGCGTCTCGGGCAACTACGGCCTGCTCGACCAGATCGCCGCGCTGCGCTGGGTGAAGGCCAATATCGCGGCGTTCGGCGGCGATCCGGACAACGTCACCATCGCCGGCGAGTCCGCCGGGGCGCTCAGCGTCATGTACCTGATGGCCGCGCCCCAGGCGCGCGGACTGTTCGCCAAGGCGATCGCTCAGAGCGCCTACATGATCTCGACGCCGCAACTGCGGGCCGGCGCGTTCGGTGACTATCCGGCCGAGACGGTCGGGACCTATGTCGCCTACAAGCTGGGCGCCAAGGACGTCGCCGCCTTGCGGGCGATGAGCCCCGGCGAGATCACGGACGCGGCCGCCAAGGCCGGCTACGCCCCGTTCGGCACGGTCGACGGCCGGGTGCTGCCCCGCCAGCTGGTCGACGTGTTCGACCTGGGCGAACAGGCCCGCGTGCCGATCCTGGCCGGCTTCAACAGCGGCGAAATCCGTTCGCTGCGTATCCTGGCCCCGCCGCCGCCCGCCGACGCGGCGACCTACGAGGCCGAGATCCGCAAGCGCTACGGCGACCTCGCCGACGCCCATCTCAAGCTCTATCCCGCGACCGATCTGTCCGAGAGCGTGCTGGCGACGCCGCGCGACGCGCTCTACGGCTGGACCGCCGAGCGGCTGGTCGCCAAGCAGACGGCCGCGGGGGCGCCCGGATTCCTCTATCTGTTCGATCACGGCTATCCGGCCGCGGACACGGCGGGCCTGCACGCCTTCCACGCCAGCGAGATCCCCTACGTCTTCGGCACGGCCGACCGGACGCCGCCGGCCTGGCCCAAGGTTCCGGCGACGCCGGAGGAGACGGGGTTCTCCGACGCGATGGTGGGTTACTGGACGTCCTTCGCCCGCGACGGCGTTCCCGGCGCGGCCGGCCAGCCGGCCTGGCGTCCCTATGGCGAGGGCCGCGCCTACATGGCCTTCGCCGACGCGCCCAAGCCCGGCGCGCACCTGATGCCCGGCATGTACGAACTGAACGAACAGGTCGTCTGCCGACGCCGCGCCAAGGGCGGCGTGCCCTGGAACTGGAACGTCGGGATCCTTTCGCCGCCGCTGCCGCCCGGAGATCCTCGATGCTGACGGCGACGATGCGATCGTCCGCCTGCCGCACATGCCTCTGGCGTCCATCGGCAAGATCGACAAGATAAGACCAAGGTTCGAATTCGAAGGCGGGTAAGGTGTCCCGCCCGGTTCGACCTCGCCCAAGCTGAGACGGAAAGAAGCCTAGTGTCCGAAGACGTGAAACCCCGGCCGCGCTCCACCAAGGCGGAACAGCGCGCCGAGACGATGGAACAGATCCTCGACGCGGCCGAATACCTGTTCTCCAAGCACGGGCTCTACGGGGTGACGCTGAAGGACGTGGCCAAGCGGGTCGGCGTCCACCACACGCTGCTCAACTACTATTTCGAGGACAAGCAGAAGCTGTTCGACGCGGTCTTCGCCCGCCGGGCGGTGATCACCAACGAGCGGCGGATGAAGGCCCTCGCGGAGTACGAGGCGGCGACGGGCGACAAGCCCACGGTCGAAGGGGCGCTGCGCGCGTTCCTGGACACCGACCTGGACCTCTATACCGAGGGCGGCGAGGGCTGGAAGAACTACGCCGCCCTGGGCGCCTTGGTCGCCAACACGCCCGAATGGGGGGCGGCCCTGATGGACGAGCACTTCGATCCCGTCGTGCTGCGCCTGATCTCCATCCTCAGGAAGGCGTTGCCCGGCTGCAGCGAGGCCGACATCTTCTGGGGCTACCACTTCGTGACCGGGGCGCTGATGCTGACCCTGGCGCGCACGGGCCGCATCGACAAGCTGTCCGGCGGCGTGTGCCGGTCCGACGACTTCATGGCCGTGAAGGAGCGCATGGCGTCGTTCATGGCGGCGGGCTTCCTGCAGGTTTGCGGCAAGGGCGCGCCACAAGCCTAGAGGGATCAGCGGGCGCTGGATTTCTGGCGGTAGCGCGCCAGGTCCAGGCCGTGGCGCTCGACCTTGTCGTAGAAGGTCTTGCGCGGAACCTTCAGGACCTCGAGGGCCGTGCGGACGTCGCCCCCGCAGGCGGCCAGCGTCTCCTCGATCAGGTGGGCCTCGTAGGCGGCGATGCGCTCGGGCAGGGGCGCCGGTTCGTCCAACGCCCCGCCGGCGGTCGCCGCCAGACCCAGGGCGACCCGCTGAGCGTAGTGGCTCAGCTCGCGCACGTTGCCGGGCCAGTCGTGGTTGAGCAGCCGCCACCGGATGGCGTCGTCGACGGCGGGCGGCGGGCCATCCAGCCGCTCGCACGCCCGCGCCAGGAAGTGGGCGAACAGCAGCGGCACGTCCTCCCGGCGCTCCCTGAGCGGCGGGATGCGAATCCGCACCACGTCGAGGCGATGGAACAGGTCCTGGCGGAACGCGCCGCTGGCCACGGCGTCGATCAGGGCGGGCTTGGCGGCCGCCACCACCCGGATGTCCAGCGTGTGGACGCGGTTGGAGCCCAGCGGCACCACCTCGCGCTCCTCGAGCACGCGCAGGAACTTGCCCTGGGCGTCCGGGGCCAGGGTCTCGATCTCGTCGAGGAACAGCGTGCCGCGGTCGGCCTGCTGGATCCGCCCGACCCGCTGGCGCACCGCGCCGTTGAACGCGCCCAGCTCGTGGCCGAACAGCTCGCTTTCCAGGGTCGAGGCGGGCAGGGCCGCGCAGTCGACGGCGACGAACTCGCGGTCGCGTCGCCGACCCCAGTTGTGCAGGGCCCGGGCCGCCAGCTCCTTGCCGACGCCCGTCTCGCCCTCCAGCAGGACGTCGACATCGGCGCTGGCCAGCTGGCGCAGGGTGGACCGGAGCCGCTCCATCACCTGGGTCTGGCCGATCAGGGGCCAATCGGACTGGGCCGCCTCGGCCTGGGTCCGCAGGTAGCGGTTCTCCAGCACCAGACGGCGCTTCTCCAGGGCGCGCCGAACGCTGCTGACCAACCGCTCGGGCGCGTAGGGCTTGGGCAGGAAGTCATAGACGCCGTCGTGCATGGCCTCCACCGCCTCGGCCACGTCGGCGTGGCCGGTGATCAGGATCACCGGCAGGTCGGGGTCCTGCTCCTTCAGCCGCCGGAACAGCTGGCGGCCGTCCATGTTGGGCATGCGGATGTCGCTGATCACCACGCCCGCGAAACCTTCGGGCAAGACGGCCAGGGCGGCCTCGGCCGAGGCGAACTCCAGCACCTCCAGGCCGGCCAACTGCAGGGTCTGGACATTGGCGCCGCGCAGGGCGTCGTCGTCGTCGATGAAGGCGACCTGGTTGACGGAAATCTGCATCTAACGCGCCTTGGACAATGAAATGACGAACCGCGCCCCGACCGGGGCGTCGGGATCCAGCGACAGCTCGCCGCCGAACTCGGCGACGATGTCACGGCTGATGACCAGGCCCAGGCCCAGTCCCCGGGGCTTGGTGGTGGCGAAGGGGGTGAACAGCGTCTTGGCGGCTTGCGGCGCCAGGCCCGGACCGTTGTCGGCGATCATGATCCGGATCTGCGAGCGCCGGGCCGCGACCTGGATGGCGATCTCCGGATCGGCCGTCCCTTCCAGGGCTTCCAGGGCGTTCTGCAGCAGGTTGACCAGCACCTGCTCCAGCCGGAAGCGCTCGGCCATGACCAGGGCCTCCTCGTCGGCCTCGCGGCGGACGATGCGGACGCCGGTCTGGCGAAGGCGGGGGCCGACCAGCAGCAAGGCGCCGTCGACGGCTTCGCGCACGGCGACCGGGGCGGCCGGCGCGCTGGTCTTGCGGGCGAAGGCGCGCAGCTCGTCGGTGATCAGGCCGATGCGGTCGGTCAGACCCGAGATCAGGCCCAGATTGCTCTTGGCGGTGTCCGGGTCGGCGCGGTCCAGGAAGATCGAGGCGTTGTCGGCATAGGCCCGGATCGCGGCGACTGGCTGGTTGATCTCGTGCGCCACCCCGGCGGCGATCTGGCCCAGCGTCGCCAGCTTGTTGGACTGGACCAGTTCGTCGCGCATCAGGTGGACGTGGGCCTCGGCCCTTCGCCGTTCCTCCATCTCGACGGTCAGGCGGCGGTTGGACTTGCGCAGCTCGGCGGTGCGCTCCTCGACCCGGGCCTCCAGCTCGGCGCGGGCGGCTTCCTGGCGGGCGGCGCGGAGGCTGGCCTGGCCGCGCCAGCGCAGCACCGCTCCGGCCACGCCGCAGATCGCCAGCCCGACCAGCAGGGCCACGGCCCGCGCGCCGGCCACCGCGCCGCTGAGGATCGAACCGGTGGGCGTCAGCGTGAAGACCGTCCAGCCCGACGCGCCCAGGTCGGCGCTGGCCGCCATGTAGTGGGCGGGCGGCCGGCCGGGCAGGGCGGTGGTCGTCAGGCGCGGCGGTCTTCCGGCGACCGTCGGAGGACGCACGTCGAGCAGGTTGAACGGCGCTTCGCCGAACCGATGCTCGGCGCGCAGTCGCCGCTGTTCGGACTTGGGCAGGGGCGTCAGGGTCGAGAAGCGCCAGGCGGGCACCGAGGTGACCAGGATCACGCCGCGCGGATCGGCGGCGAAGGCCGGCTCGGCGGCCGACCAGTCGGCCTCCAGCGCCTCGAACTCGACCTTGACCACCACCACGCCAAGCATGCCGTCCGGGCCGTCGATCCGCCGCGACATGAACAGGCCGGGACGACGGCTGACCGTGCCTAGGGCGAACAGCTCGGCCACCCCGGCCGCCCGCGCGTCGCGGAAGTAGGGGCGGAAGCTGTAGTCGGAGCCGACGAAGCTGGTCGGTTCGCGCCAGTTGCTGGCCGCGATGGTCATGCCCTTGGCGTTCAGGACGTAGATCACGGCGGCCCGCGTGCCGCCGCTGAGCGTCTCGAGCTTGCGGTTCAGCGCATCGATCCCGCGCGCGTCGGCCGCCCGCAGCACCTGGGCGACGTCGGGGTCCTGGGCCAGGACGAAGGGGAGGGAGCGGTGCTTGGCCAGCTCGCTGCGCAGCACCGCCGCGTGCAAGGCGGCCGAAGCCTGGGCCTGGCGGGCCAGATCGGCGGTCGCGCGACGCTCGGCGACCTCGCCCGCGATCCACAGGGCCGCGCCCAGCAGGACGGCGCAGACGCCGCAGAAAACCGCCCAGCGACGGACGATCGGGTCGGCCGGATTCGGCATGGCGGGTCTGTTCATCGGCGGCGCTTCGGCAAGATGTGCGGATTTTCGCACAAATCACAAAATCCTGGGCGGAAAATCGCCGTCCGTGGGACGGTCGAGGTAAGGGTGCTTTCGATAAACATCAATGAAAACAAACAAAAGAAGCTTCAACCTGGCGTGCTTGCGCCGCTTCTTCGCAACAAGGATCGTCTAACCAAGCGTCTTCGCAAAGGGACGCGGGATGGAAACGCGGCCGCCCGGCCGGCCAAGAGGCGCCAGTGAAGACGATCAGCCCGACCGCCCCTGCGCGGCCCACGCCGTTCTATCGGCACCTGTACTTCCAGGTGCTGCTCGCGATCGCGGCGGGCGCGGCTGTCGGCCACTACTATCCGGGGCTGGGTGAAAGCCTCAAGCCGCTGGGCGACGCCTTCATCAAGCTGGTGAAGATGATCATCGCGCCGGTGATCTTCCTGACGGTGGTGACCGGAATCGCGGGCATGCGCGACCTGGACAAGGTCGGCCGCGTGGCTCTGAAGGCCTTCGTCTATTTCCTGGTGTTCTCGACCCTGGCCCTGATCGTCGGCCTGGTCGTCGCCAACGTCGTCCAGCCGGGCGCCGGCATGAACATCGACCCCGCCACGTTGAACACCACCAAGATCGCGGCCTTCGAGGCCAAGGCCCACGACCAGACGATCGTCGGCTTCCTGATGCACATCATCCCGGACACCGTGGTCAGCGCCTTCGCCGAGGGCGAGATCCTGCAGGTGCTGTTCTTCTCGATCCTGTTCGGCCTGTCGCTGGCCATGGTCGGCGATCGCGGCCAGCCGGTCCTGACCGTGCTGGAGGCGACCGCCGAGGCGTTCTTCCGCCTGGTGCACGTGCTGATGAAGGCCGCGCCGATCGGGGCGTTTGGGGCCTTCGCCTTCACCATCGGCAAGTACGGCATCGGCTCGATCGCCAATCTCGCGCTCCTGGTGGGGACCTTCTACCTGACCTCGCTGTTCTTCGTGATCGTGGTCCTCGGCCTCGTGTGCTGGGCCAACGGCTTCTCGATCTTCCGCCTGATCCGCTACCTGAAGGCCGAGCTGCTGCTGGTGCTGGGGACCAGCTCGTCGGAAGCGGCCCTGCCCAGCCTGATCGAGAAGCTCGAGAAGGCCGGCTGTCCCAAGTCGGTGGTCGGGCTGGTCGTGCCGCTGGGCTATTCGTTCAACCTCGACGGCACCAACATCTACATGACCCTGGCGGCCCTGTTCATCGCCCAGGCCACCGGCGTGCACCTGTCGCTGGAAGACCAGGTGCTGCTGCTGGGCGTGGCCATGCTCAGCTCCAAGGGCGCGGCGGGCGTCACCGGCGCGGGCTTCATCACCCTGGCGGCCACCCTGTCGGTGGTGCCGTCGGTGCCGGTGGCCGGCATGGCCCTGATCCTGGGCGTCGACCGCTTCATGTCCGAGTGCCGCGCCCTGACCAATTTCACGGGCAACGCCGTGGCCACCATCGTGGTCTCGCGCTGGGAGCGGGGTCTGGACGCCGACCAGCTGCGGGCCGCCCTCAATCCCAAGAAAGCCGCCAAGCTGGCCGCCAAAGAGGCCGCGTCGGCGATCCCGGCGGCCGGCAGGGCCCGGCCATAGGCCAAACTTTCAACCTAGAACCATCAAAACAAGAAAATCGGGGAGCTCTCATGACCACCACCAACATTCGCCAAAGGCTCATCTGCGGGACCGCCTTCGCCGGCCTGCTGCTGGCCGGCGCCGCCCACGCCCAACAGGCGCCCGCGACCGACGACGTCACCAAGGTCGAGGAAGTCGTTGTCGTCGGCAGCCAGATCAAGGGCGCCAAGACCACGGCGGCCCTGCCGGTCACGGTGATGGACAACACCCAGATCGCCGCCACCGGCGCGGTTTCGGGCGACGACCTGTTCCGCTCGATCCCGATCATGGGCGATGTGTTCATCAATCCCAGCAACGCGGCCCAGACCAGCAACTCGACGCGCGGCGACGTCAACTCGATCAACCTGCGCAGCCTGGGCGTCGGCAACACCCTGGTGCTGCTGAACGGCCGCCGCCTGGTGTCGCACCCGACCAGTCAGTCGTCGGGCACGGTGCCGCTGCTGGGCTACAACGCCAACGCCATCCCCACCTCGAACCTAGAGCGCCTGGAGATCCTGCGCGACGGCGCGGCCGCCATCTACGGCGCCGACGCGGTGGCCGGCGTGGTCAACACCGTGCTGCAGACCGACTTCGACGGCCTGACCATGGACGCCCAGTACGGCTGGGCCGAGGGCACGCACCGCAAGGAATACACCAGCAACATCTTCGCCGGCCGCAACTTCGCCGACGGGCGCGGCAACGTCTCGATCAACGCCAACTTCACCGAGCGCACGGCCCAGCGCCCCAGCGACCGGCCCTATACGGCGACCCAGGACCTGAGGCCGCTGTTCGACAACGATCCGCGCTACACCGACAGCGCCACGCCCGACAACCGCGGCAACCAGAACTCGTTCTCGAACATCACGGTGCTGAACGCCGGCGGGATCGTCCGCCAGGGCACGACGGCCCTGACCACCGCGGCGGGCGCCACCCACGTCCAGCCCAACACCATCGCCGGCTGCGCCGCCCAGCTGGGCAACGGCCTGTGCCTGGGGACCGGCAACCTGGCGACCGGCAGCACGGCCAACTTCCTGCGCTACAATGCGCCCCAGAACGACGCCATCACCGTGGCCCCGAAGATCAGCCGCCAGAACGTCTTCCTCAACGGCCACTACGACATCACCGACACCGTCACGGCCTATGGCGAACTGGGCCTCTACCACGCCGAGTCCGAGGGCCTGACCACCCAGGGCACCAGCCTGGTGGCGATCGGCGTGCCGGCCAGCAACTACTACAACCCGTTCGGCATGGCCGTGTTCGCCAACGGCGCGGTCAATCCCAACCGCCTGCCCAACCTGACCAACGTGCCGGCCGCCGGCCGCGCGGTGACCTTCACCAACTACCGCTTCAACGACCTGGGCCCGAACAAGGTCGAGGTCGAGAACTACCAGACCCGCTTCCTGGGCGGGCTGAAGGGCGAGGCGTTCGGCTGGGACTGGGACTCGGCGCTGCTGTATTCGAAGGCCGACGCCAAGGACGAGTCCGACGGCATCGACAGCGCCAAGCTGGCCGCCCAGCTGGCCCTGTCGACCCCCGACGCCTACAACCCCTTCAACGGTGGGTGCCTGGACGGGGAGGGCGGTCGTGACTGCACGCCCAGCTCCAAGGCGGCGACCGACGCCATCCGCTTCCGCCTGAAGCGTCACTCGACCACCACCCTGACCCTGGCCGACTTCAAGGTCTCCAAGCCCGACCTGCTGACCATCTGGTCCGGCCCGGTCGGCGTCGCCGCCGGCGTCGAGTTCCGCCACGAGACCCAGCAGGACCGCCGCGACCCGCAACTGGACGGCCGCACGCCCTTCACCGATCCGGTGACCGGCGCGACCAGCAACAGCAATGTCACGGGCGTCAACGACACGCCCAGCACCAAGGGCTCGCGCGACGTCGGCTCGGCCTTCATCGAGTTCGCCCTGCCGCTGGTCTCGCCGGAGATGAACATCCCGCTGGTGCGCGCCATCGACGTGCAGCTGGCCGGCCGCTTCGAGAACTACAGCGACTTCGGATCGGTGGCCAAACCCAAGATCGCCTTCGCCTGGGACCTGGTCGACGGCGTGCGGGTGCGCGGTTCCTGGCAGCAGGGCTTCCGGGCCCCCAACCTGGAGACCACCAACCCGTTCAGCTATTCGCGGACCAACAGCGTCACCGACTACTACCGCTGCGAGGCCGACCTGCGCGCCGGCCGCATCGCCACCTTCGGGGCCTGCAACCGCGGCGTCGGCATCCGCTTCACCACGGCCGGCAACCCGGACCTGAAGGCCGAAGAGAGCGAAAGCTACTCGGTCGGCCTGGTCCTGCAGCCCCGGTTCATCCCCGAGCGGTTCGGTGATTTCACGATCACCGTCGACCGTTGGCAGATCGAGCAGGACGGCATCGTCGGCACGCTGGGTTCGACCAACATCGCGGTCCAGGACTACTTGGCGCGCATGACCGGCTCGAGCAATCCGAACACGATCCGCGCCGCGCCCAACGCCGACGACGTGGCGTTCTTCGCCGGCACCGGCCTGGCGCCGGTCGGCCAGATCACCGAGATCCGCGACCAGTTCAAGAACCTGCAGCCGCAGACGGTCAGCGGCGTCGACATCGGCGTGAACTGGGTGCTGCGCACCGAGGACTACGGCCGCTTCACGGTCAATGTCGACGCGACCTACATGGACAAGTTCTCGCAGGACCTGGCCCCGCCGATCCAAGAGCTGTTCGACGCCCGCGGGGCCGGCACGATCAATCCGGCCACGCCGCTGACCGATCCGGGCGACCTGCTGCGCAAGAACGGCAAGCCGGAATGGAAGGGCACGGCGACGATGACCTGGCGCCAGGGTCCGGTGCAGATCGGCGGTTCGGTGCTCTACACCGGCTCGGTGCTCGACACCGACTTCCTGGCCGCCGACGGCACGCCCTACACCGTCAAGTCGCTGACCACGGCCAACCTCTACGTCCAGTACCGGATCGAGGACAAGCTGAGCCCGCTGGACGACACCCGCCTGCGGGTGGGCGCGCGCAACATCTTCGACAAGGATCCGCCCCTGTCTTCGAGCGGCTACATCGGCTCGCTGTACAACCCCTATGCCCGCTATTGGTACGTCAACGTCAGCAAGTCGTTCTGACGTACCTCTGGCCCCGGCGCTTCCTCCCCCCTGGGCGCCGGGGCCGCCCCTCTAGTTTCGATCCGCTTTCAAGAGACGCCGCCATGGGTTCGCCGCTTCGCCGGGTTTGGATGGCCATCGCGGCCCTGGGCTTGACGGCCGGCGGCTGCGCCCACGCCCAGGCTCCGGCCCCGGCGGTCGCCCAGACGGCGTCTCAAGCGGCCAAGGACTGTCCCGACTACCTGCCGGCCGAGTCCCGCTGCTTCGCCGGTCAGGACGCCAACGGCGCGTACTACTGGATCGTCATCCCCAAGGCCTGGAACGGCGCGCTGGTGGTGCACACCCACGGCGGGCCGCGCCTGAAGGCGCCCAAGCCCGACGACGCCCTGGAGGACCTGGAGCGGTTCTCAGTCACCGTGAAGGAGGGTTTCGCCTGGGCCGGCACGAACTACCGACGCGCGGGCTACGGCGTCCGCAGCGCCGCCCAGGACAGCGACAACCTGCGCAGGATCTTCTGGGACCAGTTCGGTCGGCCCAAGCGCACGATCCTGCACGGCCAGTCCTGGGGCGGCAACGTCGCGGCCAAGACGGCCGAGCTGTATGGGAAGGGCGCCGACGGCAAGCCGGTCTATGACGGGGTCATCCTGACCAGCGCGGTGCTGGCCGGCGGCACGCGGTCGTACGACTTCCGCGCCGACCTGCGGGCCGTCTACCAGTACTATTGCCAGAACCATCCCCGGCCCGACGAGCTGGCCTATCCGCTATGGCAGGGCCAGCCGGTCGGCTCGACCCTGACCAACAAGCAGTTGGACGAGCGCCTGGAGGCCTGCACCGGGGTGAACCTGCCCAAGGCCCAGCGCACGCCTGCCCAGCAGCGCAACCTCGACAACATCCTGGCCGTGACCCGCATTCCCGAACGGACGTTGGACAGCCACCTGGGCTGGGCGACCTTCACCTTCGCCGACATGGTCAACAAGCGCCTGGACGGCCACAATCCGTTCAGCAACGTCGGCGTCGTCTATGCCGGCTCCGACGACGACGCCGCGCTCAATAAGGGCGTGACGCGGTTCGCGGCCGACCCCGAGGGCGTGCGCCGCCTGGCCTTCGACGCCGACCTGACCGGCAAGCTGACGGTTCCGACGCTGACGATGCACGCGATCGACGACCCCACGGCCTTCGCGGAGCTGGACCAGGTGTTCCACGACACCGTCGCCAAGGCCGGCGCCGGCGACCTGCTGGTCCAGTCGTTCACCGACGAGCATGAGCACAGCAAGCTGGCCACGCCGGAATACGCCGCGCTGCTTCGGGCGATGAGCGCCTGGATCGAGCGGGGCGAAAAGCCGTCGCCGGCCTCGCTGGCCGCTGGCTGCCAGGCGGCGGTCGCCACCTATGGCGAGGCCTGCCACTTCCAGGTCGACTACGCGCCCCGGCCGCTCGCCGAGCGCAGCTACCCCCGCTAGTTCCCTTACGTCAACCAGGCCGTCGAAGGGGCGCTCACGCTCCCCGAACGACGGCAAAGATTTCAGCTGACATCCCCCTTGCAATTATGTTGCAGCTCCGCGACTTTGCGTCCGTAAGTTGCGGGGGCGGCGTGTGAGTGAGTACCAAGTCGAGGCCGATGAAGGCCTCGCGTGTCTGGTTCTGTTGCTGGGCTTTCACCAGATCGGCGCCGATCCGCAGCAGCTTCGGCATGCCCTGGGCCAGGCCGGCAAGGCCGAAGCCGGCGACCTTGTGCGTCTGGCTCGCCGACTCGGCGCCAAGGCCAAGCTCGCGTCCCTGCCGATGTCCCGCCTGGAGGACGCCCCGCTGCCGGCGATCGCCCGGGGACGCGGCGGCGATTTCTTCATCCTGGCGCGGGTCAAGGACGGCGAGGCCCTGGTCCAGTGGCCCGGCCAGCCGCCCAAGACCCTGTCGCTGAGCGACCTGTCCGCCATCTGGGCTGGCGAGGCGGTGCTGGTCACCACCCGCTCCGAAATCCCCGGCGGCGCGAAGTTCGACGTCACCTGGTTCATCCCCGCCCTGGTCCGCTATCGCGGCCTGCTGGGCGAGGTCCTCGCCGCGTCGCTGACCCTGCAGCTGTTCGCCCTGGCCACGCCGCTGATCTTCCAGGTGGTGATCGACAAGGTGCTGGTGCATCGCGGCCTTACCACGCTGGACGTCCTGGCCATCGGCCTGGGCGCGGTGATCGTGATGGAGACCCTGCTGGGCGGACTGCGGGCGGCGCTGTTCACCCACACCACCAGCCGGGTCGACGTCGAGCTCGGCGCGCGGCTCTACCGCCACCTGCTGGCCCTGCCGATGGCCTATTTCGAGAGCCGGCGGGTGGGCGACACCATCGCCCGGGTGCGCGAGCTGGACACCATTCGCGAGTTCCTGACCTCCTCGTCGGTGACCCTGGTCATCGACCTGCTGTTCACCGTCATCTTCCTGGTGGTGATGTGGTTCTATTCGCCGTGGCTGATGCTGATCGTGCTGATCGCCATCGTCCTCTACGCCCTGGTCGCCGGCTTGCTGACCGGCCCGTTGCGCCGGCGCATCGAGGAGCGGTTCCAGCGCGGCGCCGAGAGCCAGGCCTTCCTGGTCGAGAGCGTCGCCGGCATGCAGACGCTCAAGGCCTCGGCCGTCGAGCCGCAGATGCAGAGCCGCTGGGAGCGCCTGCTGGCCGCCTATGTCGCCGCCGGCTTCAAGGCCGCGCGGCTGAACATCTGGGGCGGCCAGGCGATCCAGCTGATCAACAAGGCCTCGACCGTGCTGATCCTCTATATCGGCGCGCGCCTGGCCCTGGGCGGCCAGATGACGGTCGGCGAACTGGTGGCCTTCAACATGCTGGCGGGCCGGGTCGCCGAACCGGTGCTGCGCCTGGCGGGCCTGTGGCAGCAGTTCCAGGAGGCCCGGGTCGGCGTCGCGCGCCTGGGCGACGTGCTCAACACCCCGACCGAGGCCCAGTTCTCGCCGTCGCGCGCCGCCTTGCCGCGCATCGAAGGGCGCGTCGCCTTCGACGACGTGACCTTCCGCTACAAGCCCGGCGGACGCGAAGCCCTGCGCCGCGTCAGCCTGTCGGTCGAGCCCGGCGAGGTGCTGGGCATCGTCGGTCCCTCCGGCTCGGGCAAGTCCACCCTGACCAAGCTGGTCCAGCGGCTCTATGTGCCCGAGAGCGGCCGGGTGCTGGTCGACGGGGTGGACCTGGCCCAGGTCGATCCGGCCTGGCTGCGCCGGCAGGTCGGCGTGGTGCTGCAGGAGAACCTGCTGTTCAACCGCTCGGTGCGCGACAACATCGCCCTGGCCGATCCGGCCCTGCCGATGAAGGCGGTGATGGCCGCCGCGAGCATGGCCGGCGCCCACGAGTTCATCCTCGAACTGCCCGAGGGCTACGACACCGTGCTGGAGGAGCGAGGGGCCAACCTTTCCGGCGGCCAGCGCCAGCGCATCGCCATCGCCCGGGCCCTGATCACCAACCCGCGCCTGCTGATCCTCGACGAGGCGACCAGCGCCCTGGACGCCGAGAGCGAGGCGATCCTGCAGAAGAACATGCGCCAGATCGTCCGTGGTCGGACCGTGATGATCATCGCCCACCGGCTGTCGGCCATCCGGATCGCCAACCGCATCGTCACCATGGAGAACGGCGCCATCACCGAGACCGGCGACCATGAGACCCTGATGGCGGCCGGCGGTCGCTACGCCCAGCTCTGGCGGGCCCAGACGCACGGCTACGGAGCCGACCAATGAGCCTGCTCGGCCACGCCCGCGCCCTGGTCCAGGCCTGGAAGGACGAGACCGTCCGCCGCCGGACCGGCGCCGGCGCCCGCATCGAAACCCAGTTCCTGCCCGCTGCCCTGGAGATCGCCGAGACCCCGCCTTCGCCGATCGGCCGGGCCATCACCTGGACGATCATCGCCGGAGCCGTCGGGACCCTGGTCTGGGCGTGCTGGGCCAAGGTCGACACCGTGGCCGTGGCCGAAGGACGGCTGGTGCCGACCGGCCGCCTGCGCTCGGTCGAGCCGTCCGATCCCGGCACGGTCCGCGCCATCGCCGTGCGCGAGGGCGAGCACGTGCGCCCAGGCCAGTTGCTGATCGCCCTGGACCCCACGGTGGCCGACGCCGACGCCGAGAGCGCCACGACCGAACTCTCCACCGCCGGCCTGACCCTGGCCCGGGCCAACGCACTGCTCAGCTACAGCCGCGGCGGCGGCGCGGCGGTGATCGCCCCGCCCGGATCCGAGGGCAGCGCCGCCGAGGCCGAGCGCCAGGTGGTCTCGGCCCGCATCCAGGCCTACGAGGCCAAGCGCGCCTCGCTGGTGGAGCGCCGGGCCGGCGCCGAGGCCTCGGCCCGCTCGGCCCAGGCCGAGATCGTCAAGCTGGAACGCACCCTGCCGATCCTGCAGCGCCAGCTGGACGACCAGAAGATGCTGGAGGCCAAGGGCTACGGCGCCCGCCAGAAGCTGCTGCAGCAGGAGCAGGCCATGGTCACCGCCGAGCAGGACCTGATCGCCCAGCGCGGCCGCCTGGACGAGGCCCGCGCCCAGGTCGCCTCGCTGTCGCGCGACGGCGCCGAGCTGACGCAGCAGTTCGTCGGCCAGGCCGCCCAGGAGCGCGCCGAGGCCGAAGGCCTGGCCGCCACCCGCGGCGACGCCCTGCGCAAGGCCGAGCAGAAGCGCGGCCTGCAGACCCTGACAGCCCCGGTGGGCGGGATCATCCAGGCGGTGTCGGTGACGACGCTGGGCGAGGTGGCCGAGACCGGCAAGCCGATCGTCACCATCGTGCCCGACGGCGAGGCCCTGGTGGTCGAGGCCCTGGTCCTGGGCCGCGACATCGGCTTCGTCCATGTGGGCGACCGCTCGGTGATCAAGCTCGAGGCCTATCCGTTCACCCGTTACGGCACGCTGGAGGGCGAAGTCGTGCAGGTTTCGCCGGACGCCATCGTCGACGAGAAGCGCGGACTCGTCTTTCCCGTGCGTGTGAAGCTGTCACAAACGCGACTTAGGGTTGACGGACGCCAAGCTTTGCTGTCGGCTGGCATGAGCGCGTCGGTCGAGATCGTGACGGGGAAACGCCGGGTGATTGATTTTCTGTGGTCGCCAGTGGCGAAGACTGTCTCCGAGGCGGGGAGAGAGCGGTGAGGGGGGCGAAGCGAAAGGCGATGGGGCGCGCATTGGCTTTGGGGGCAATCCCTGTCCTCATGCTCGCGCTTTTGAGCGGCTGTACGAGTGTCAGGGGTGTGGAGAACGCCTCTGCCGACCTGTTCTCGTCCCTTGAGGGCCTGCCTGGCGAGGCCAAGGCCCTTGAAACGGCGCCGCTCCAAGACTTCGTCTGTTGTGGGCAGGATGGCCTGGAGCAATATGAACTAGGCCGTCGTTTCGAACTAGGCGTCGGCAGTCTGCCGCAGGATACGCAGTGTGCGTTGTTCTTCTACTCCGAATCCGGAGTCCTCAGCGTTACGGTGCGTCAGCCCAACGCTTCTGTCGGTGGTTCCCAGGACGTCACCTATCTCGGTTTTCCGCCTGCCCGGCGTGCTGTCCGACGTCTTGCCAAGGCTGGGCATGTGCTGGCCGTGGCTGACTACGCTCGAGCTGGCGAGCGTTGCGGAAATATACGCGATCGCGCCGCTGGTGAGTTTAAATGAATTTTGGGGAGCGATAGATGTCGGACGTCGTGAATATCTACGATCTCTTGTCAAAGGACGCACTGGAAACCCTAACTTACGGGTTTAAGTATGACATTCCGCCGACCGTAAATGGTCAGTGGAATAGCGCATTTTTAGATAAAGCGTTCGATGGATTTGCATATAAAGACTTAATGATTGATCTTGTTAAAGATAGATTTGTATATCAATCTGTAAGCCCGAACATAAATGGCATCTATGCACTAAAGGTATATGATAACGTTCTGCATAAGACGGGATTTGCTTTTAGCGGCACTGAGCTAAATGATGGATTCTGGAATGCCGCCTATACCCTGGGGGCTGATGTCCAGTTAGCGCTGGGCGTAACTTGGCTGCCGGGCTCACCCTATAGCGGCATTCACAACAATATCAGTGCGTGGGTGAGCGGTCAGGTGCAGGGGCTGGGACCCAACCCCCAGTTCTACGGAGTCGGCCAGTCTCTAGGCGGCTATATCGCTCGGGATGTATTCCAGACCAACGGCTACGATACGAGCGCGAACAGCCTGACGATTTTCCAAGCTCCGGGTGAGTTTGGGCTGATAGGGCAGGTTCTCAGTCTCGGCAGTTTCGGTGTCATCCATCTGAACGGGGTCAACTACGTCACGCCGACGGACGCCGTGGGATCGGCGGGTTTCGCGACCAACATGGTGGTGCTGGGCGACGGCGATCCGGGCTGGAGCCCGTTCGCCGGCCATGGAACGAGCGACCTGTCCGCGGCCTTGGTCCGCAGCGCGATGGCTTCGGCAAAGCTTTCTGGAACCCAGACCTCGCTCACGCAATCGAATTGGATCAGCAACACGTTTGCCATCGGCCGCACCGGCGCCGCCTACGCCACGGTCAATGGAAGAACCTATCTCGTCACCGAGAAGGGCGGCAACGTTGACGGGCGTGCGACGATTTCCATGGCGGCGGCGCGCAGCGGGCATGTCAGCGGCCCATTGGCGGATCTGGCCGAACAGCAGGCCACTAATCTGAACACGCCACTCTTGCCTCGTCTCAATCTTGGACGGGAAATCGGCGCGAAACTGGGCAGCAGCATCGGCGTCCTGCTCGGGGGCGACGACCCTTTCGCCCAGGTGGCGGCGGGCACGCTGGCGGGAGCGATCGGCGCCAGTTTCGGTCAATGGCTCGATTTCGACTTTGCCAATATCCAGGGGCTGATCGGCGACGGGGTCGCTCAGTCGTTCGGGCAGCAACTCGGCGCGTCTTTTCGCGACGTCGGCATTCAAGTCGTCAGCTCGCAGTTGACGAATTCGCTGATGAATAAATTGGGCGTCAGCGGGTTCGGCGCTCAGCTTGGCAGCGTCGTCCTCAATACGGCCATCAGCAACACCATCTCGATGGCGCTTCAGTCCACGGGCGTGATCTCCTCCGGGGCGACCAGCGTGTTCTCTGGGTTGGGTGGTGCCGTCGGGTCGTTCTTCGGTAACAAGCTGGGTAGTCTGGTCGTGTCGGCCCAGACCCAAGCTGGCGCCGTTCTGGGGTCGCTGGGCAGCACTGTCGGTGCGATTGTGGCCGGGAAGCTGCTGGGCGGGCTGGGCTGGCTCGCAGGACCCGTCGGTGCGTTCTTCGGCACGGTTCTTGGGACCTTCATCGGGAATCTGTTTGGAAGAAAGAAACCCAAGACGCCGACGGCCTCTGGGGAAACCGTCCTTCAGCTTCCTTACGCGCACTATGAACTCGGAACGATCTCCGTCGCCAACGGAGGCAGTCGTGACCTTGTCACTTCCATGGCCACCGCGGCTCGGGACACCCTAAATGGGTTGATCAGCGTCGTGGTCGGTCAGGAGAAGACGAGCTACGTCTCTAACTCCTATTCCCCGACGCAAGTTTACGGGCACAGAGGCGGCCAAATCTACGTCCGTTTGGGGGGCGGCGGCGAGATCAACGTTTCTGACGCGACCGCAGCGGTCGACAAGGGCGTGTTGTGGGCCATCAAGGGCACGAAGATCGTCGGTGGCGACATCTTTTCTAAGCGCGCGATATTCGCCACGCAGGCGACGAACGTCGCCAATCTCTTCAATGAGCTTCAAGTCGCGCAAGATTACAAAAAGTATCGAAGTGACTGGCGTGAATACAATGAGATCATTGCCGCCAACCCGAATTCGGCGCTGACGGCGGGTTGGGTCCAGACCTTCCAGCGCGTGAACGAACTGGGTCTGGACAAGTGGGCCACATCTGACTTCCACGGCGGCCTGCAAGGCTTCCTCTCCAGCTTCGACCTCACCGGCCACGGCACGGCGTTCGAGAACGTCAGGATCAGCGCCCAGGGCAACGCGGCCGAGATCCAGGCGCGCGGCCAGACCACCGATGGGGTGTTCTCGATCCTTCCCCAGGCGATGGACGGCGCCAGCGACAACGACGTGCTCAACGCGCGCTTCCAGGGCGGCATCGCCGGCTGGGACATGGCGACATGGAACGTCGCCAATCCGGTGCGCGGCGTGGACATGCCCGGCTGGTCCGGCGGCGGCAACGACAGCTACTGGGTTCACATGCCGGGCGCGACCACTGCTGGGGCGTCCCTGATCGACACGCGATCGGACTGGATCGCCAGCCGGGCCGGGGAGACTTACGAGACATCGGTCCGAGCCGCGCAACATCGTGGCCAGGCCAGCGCCTTTGTTGAGTTCTACGACGCCAACCGCAATTTCATCAGCTACGGCATCCTGAACGGCGCGGCGACCGAGGGCGGTTCCAGTCAGGGAGACTTGGCCTCCTATGGCCTGCTCACCGGCGCGACGACGGCCCCGACCGGTACGGCGTATCGGCGAGTCGTGCTGCGTCTCGCCTCGACCGGCGGCGGCGATCCCTTCGCCTTCTTCACGCAGCCGACGTCCCGGACCGTTCCGAACGACATCGTGGATGCGCGTTTCCAGGACTTGGCCAGTTGGTCGATGTCCAGTTGGCAGGTCGCGACGCCCCAGCACGGCGTCAATCTCGCGGGCTGGTCGGGCAACGGCAACGACGTGCTGTGGACGGTGATCCCCGAGAGCTCGCCCACCGGATATATCGATCACGCCTCGGCCATGATCGCCTCCAAGGGAGGTGAGACTTATGAGACGTCGGTCATGGCCGCGCAGCATCGCGGCTTGGCCCAGCTCTACGTGGCCTTTTATGACGCCAACTCCAATTGGCTGGGCAACTCCGCAGTCGTTGGGGGCGCGCAGGAATCCGGCAGTTCCCAGGGCGATATCGCCACCTATAACAAGCTGTCCGTGACCGCCACCGCGCCCACGGGGACGGCTTTCCGCCGCGAGATGCTGCGACTGTCCTCAACCGGCCAGACCACGCCCTATGCCTTCTTCACCCATCCCGTATCGCGAACCATCGCCAACATCCTTCCAGACTGGACGACCAAGGGCGAGGCGCTGCGGATCGAGGACCTGTCCCTGGTCGGCTACGGCGTGCGCGCGCCCGGCGGGGCCACTTCAGGCAACGACCTGATCGATCAGCGCCTGGCGATCGGCGGCGTGACGATCGACGACAGTCACCAGGAATATGTCGAGAGCGGTTACTATCAGTACAACGGTTGGGACTACGAGTGGATCGACACCTCCACTTGGGAGACGCGCGACGGCGGCGATGACATCTTCGTCGGTGGGGCGGGCAGCGACACGCTCATCGGCCGGTCCGGCTGGGATTGGCTGGACGGCGGGGCGGGCAATGACGCCTTGCTCGGCGGCGACCAGAACGACGTACTGATCGGCGGGGCAGGCGGAGACACCCTCTACGGCGAGAACGGCGACGACTATCTCTCGGGCGGCGACGACGCCGACTCGATCCTGGGCGGAGCCGGCGCCGACACGATCGTCGGCGGAACGGGCGGCGACACCACCCAGGGCGAGGATGGCGACGACACCTACCTGATCTCGGCCGACTATACGTTCAACTGGTTCGTGGGCGGGACCTTCAACTTCGCCAGCGACGCCTCCGGCAAGGACACGCTCAGCGCCGAGCGGATGACCAGCGGCGTGACGTTCGACCTCGACTACCGGCCGCCGGATTGGAACGGGCACCCCGACGCCACGGCCGGTAATCCCGCCAGCCGGGCGGCGATCGTCAACGACGCCGTGACGGGCAGGTTCTACAGCTCCATCGGTCTGGTCAATGTCGAGAACGGCACGGGCTCGAACTTCAATGACCGGCTCTACGGCACTGTCGGGGACAACGTGCTCAGGGGGCTCGCCGGCGACGACCAGCTGTTCGGGCGCGACGGCAACGACATCCTCGAAGGCGGCGCCGGCGCCGACTACATGGATGGCGGCACGGGTTGGAACACGGTCAGCTACGAGCATTCGTCCGCGGGCGTCTATGTCGATCTGGGGGCCGGACGAGCCTCGGGAGGCGACGCCGATGGCGACACCCTGGTCAATCTGCTGGCCATTCGCGGCAGTCAGTTCGCCGACCAGTTGAAGGGCCACCAGTGGGGCGACAGCATCGAGGGCCTGGGCGGCGACGACTGGTTCGTGGCGACGGTGGGCGGGTCCAGCTTCTACAATGGCGGCGAGGGCAAGGATTTCATCGACTATTCGGAAGCCGCCGAGGGCGTCTATCTGGTCCTCAGCTCCTATACGCCGACCTTCCAGTATGACGGCAACGGCTATAGCGGCATGGCCGCGGGTGATCGATACAATAACATCGAGGGTGTCGTCGGCACCGCTTTCACCGATTACCTGTACGGCGGCGACGGCGACCAAACCTTCGTGGGCGGACGGGGATCGGACTATCTGGCCGGGGCGGCGGGCGCCGACACCTATGTGTTGAACCGCGGCGACGGCTACGACACGGTCACCGAGGACAACACCGGCTGGAACGTGCTGTCGTTCGGCGAGAACGTGAAGTTCTCGGACCTGTGGATGGGCACGGCGGGCGGGTCGGGCGGCTGGCTGGACGTGGGCATTCGCGGCGACAACGCCCAGTTCCGCGTCGCGGCCAACTTCGCCAACCTCAACAGCAGCAAGATCAAGACCCTGGACCTGAACGGCGCGGGGCAGCTGGATCTGGACGGCATCGAGTACGCGCCGGCGGCCAGCGACTACAGCGAGGCCGTCAACGGCTGGTCTGGGCGGCGCGACCTGATCTTGGCCTATAACGGCGACGACAACATCACCGGTTCGGGCGGGGCCTGGGAGGACAAGGGCAACGTCATCATCGCCGGCCTGGGCAACGACGTGATCACCACCTCGGGCGGCGACGACCAGTTCGCCTACGACCGCGGCGACGGCCTCGACAGCATCAACGACGCCGGCGGCGAGGACTCCCTGGTGTTCGGTCCCACGGTGGCGGCCGAGGACGTCATCTATCAGGTGGTCGGCGACCACCTCTATATCGGGGCCAAGAACCCTCTAGACGCCACCCAGACGGCCTATTGGGTTCCCGACCACGTCCAGATCTGGAACGGCGGGGTGAAGTGGGTCGAGACCGACCAGTACGGTCAAGCCACGGGCTTCTCGTACACCAACACGATCGAATACGTGATCGCCGGCGGGACCTCGATCGACCTGCGCAAGCTGGACATCGCCTGGACCCCGCAGGCCTACTACAACTACAGCAACTACTCCCCGATCGCTCTGGACCTGGACGGCGACGGGCTGAACCTGTCGGCGGTGGAGAGCTCCAACGTGGTGGTCAGGACCGCCCAGGGCGGGCTGTCGAAGATCGGCTGGGTGGGGCCCACGGACGGCTTCCTGGCGGTCGACCGCAACGGCGACGGGGCGATCAACACGCTGTCGGAAATCTCGTTCGTGCAGGACAAGCCGGGCGCGACCAGCGACCTGGAAGGCCTGCGCACCTGGGACACCAACGCCGACGGGGTGCTGGACAAGGC
>NZ_JBFUAW010000020.1:0-68420 GCF_056406095.1 Caulobacter sp. P1_D6
GGGCTGGGGTGGGGCGCGCCGGCGCGCCAAAGCGCTTCACCGTCAGCTGAACGAGGGGTTCCCGCCACAAGGGCGGGAATGACTGACTCAAAGAGTTCGGAGATTACCGGCGTCCGAGCCGCTGAAGGTCGATGACCCCAGGAACGCCCCGCGGGCGGAGGGCGGCTAGTAGCCCTCTTCCAGGCTGGCCAGACGCGCGGCCTGGTCCTCGGCGATCAGCGGCTTGATCACGTCGTCCAGGGCGTCGCCCTCCATCACCTTGGCCAGGTTGTAGAGGGTAAGGTTGATGCGGTGGTCGGTGACCCGGCCCTGCGGGAAGTTGTAGGTGCGGATGCGCTCGGAGCGGTCGCCGCTGCCGACCTGGCTCTTGCGGGCGTCCGAGCGGGCCGAGTCGAGGGCCTCGCGCTGCATGTCGTACAGCCGAGCCTTCAGGTTCTTCATGGCCCGGGCGCGGTTCTGGTGCTGCGACTTTTCCGAGCTGGTCACCACCACGCCGGTCGGCAAGTGGGTGATGCGCACGGCCGAGTCGGTCTTGTTGACGTGCTGGCCGCCGGCCCCCGACGAGCGGTAGGTGTCGATCCGCAGGTCGCTGTCGTTGATCTCGATCTCGACGTCCTCGGCCTCGGGCAGCACCGCGACGGTGGCGGCCGAGGTGTGGATGCGGCCCTGCGCCTCGGTGGCCGGCACGCGCTGGACGCGGTGCACGCCGCTCTCGAACTTCCAGCGGCCGAACACGCCGTCGCCGGTGACCGAGGCGATGATTTCCTTGTAGCCGCCCATCTCGCCTTCCGAGACGCTGTCGACCTCCACCTTCCAGCCCTGCAGCGTCGCGTAGCGCTGGTACATGCGGAACAGGTCGCCGGCGAACAGGGCGGCCTCGTCGCCGCCAGTGCCAGCCCGAACTTCTAGAATAGCGGAAGCGTTCTCGTCCTTGTCGCGCGGGGCCAGCATCAGGGCCAGCTCGCGCTCCATCAGCGGCAGCTTCTCGTCCAGCGCCTGGATCTCGTCGGCGACCATGGCCGCCATCTCCGGATCGCCGGCCATCTCCTCCAGTTCGGCGCGCTCGGCGCTCAGCTTGGCCAGGGCCTGGACGGATTCGGCCACCGGGCGCAGCTCGGCGTGCTCCTTGGAGAGCTTGACGATCTCGGCGCCGTCCGTCGCCGCGCCCATGCGGGCTTCGACTTCACGGAAGCGGTCGAGAACTTGGTCGAGGCGGGCCTGGGGCAGTCGCAAGGGGAAACGTCACGCTGTGGGAGATTGGGCGGTCTCTCTACCGCTCCGCACGCCCCGCGTCACCCCTTGGTCGGTCGCGGGCCGGCGCGGGGTTGTAAAGCTTCACCCCGCGCCCCCATCTGCCGGGGGCGGCGAAACATCCCCCGCGCCGCCTTTCGCTTTCGGAGCTTTCCATGCCCCTGTCGATGCACCGCGCCTCGGTCCCCGTCTTCGTCCGCGCCCTGAAGGTGCTGGCGAGCCTGCTCGAAAAGGGCGAGGCCCACGCCAAGGCCCAGGGCCAGGACCCGAACGACCTGGTCGCCGCCCGCCTGACCGAGGACATGCTGCCGCTGTCGGGCCAGGTGCAGCGCGCGTCGGACGCCTCCAAGGGCGCGGTGTCCCGCCTGACCGGCGTCGAGGCGCCCGCCATGCCCGACGAGGAAGCCACGTTCGCGGATCTTCAGAAGCGGGTCGCCGACACCCTGGCCTATATCGAAAGCGTCGATCCCAAGGCCTTCGAGGGCAGCGAGGACCGCATCGTCGAGCTGAAGCTGCCGGGCGGAACCCTGACCTTCACCGGCGAGGACTACCTGCTGACCTTCGCCCTGCCGAACTTCTTCTTCCACGTGGTCACCGCCTACGACGTGCTGCGTCACAAGGGCGTGCAGATCGGCAAGCTGGACTATATGGGGCCTGTGCGGAGCTAGTCGCACAAGCGCTGGGACAGGCGCATGCGCCTGTCCCCGTCCGTCGCTCCGACCGCTCCTACGGAACCGCCTTCACCTCGATCGACACCAGCATCCGCGGCGAGCGTCCCGGGCGCAGGTCGCCGTCGACCACCAGGCGGTAGGGACCTTCCTTGGCGTCCAGCGGCTGGCCGTCCTTGCTGTCGGCGATGATCACCGGATTGGCGCGATAGATCGGGTCGGTCTCGCCCAGCGAGTAGGTGCTGGTGAAGCCGTCCGAGCCCTTGGCGACCACCACCTGGTTCAGATAGCGGCCCATCAGCCGGTCGCCCGACACCACGCCCGCCTGCTTAAGGGCGGCGTTCAGCAGCGCGCCCTCGTAGGTGATCTGTTTGCCGTGGGCGGTGAACGTCGCCTTGGCGCGCGGCAGGGCTTTCAGGTCGGCGGGCGTCAGGATCACGGAGTCACGCCCCTGGACGGTGACCTTCAGGTCCTGGGCCAGGGCCAGGGCCGGCGTCGCGGCCAGGGTGATCAGGGCGGAGAGCAGGAGCGAGCGCATTGACCGGGACCTCATGTGAGGGCCCGATCTGGACTTGATCCGCCCCGCCGAACAAGCCCCCAACCTCCGCTCATCCCGGCGAATGCCGGGACCCAGATTCCATGGCGGCGTGGCGGATTGGAGAAGCTCAGCGCTTTTGGCGTCAGCCTCAAAGCCATTCCATCTGGGTCCCGGCCTTCGCCGGGAAGAGCGGATTTTAAAGAGGATCAGTACAGCAGCGTCTTCCCCAGCACCCCCGACCCGTCCGGCAGGGGCGAGATCTGCTTGATCATCACCTGCCCCGCCTTGGCGAACCAGAAGCGGGTCACCGGCATTTCCGGATGGTTGTAGTCGGCGGTGACCACCCAGCAGTCGACCTTGCCGCCGCCGGGCAGGTCCAGCACTTCGGAGCCGGCCACCTTGAACACATAGGCGGCCGGCGGACCGCCGCCCGGATGGGTGAAGACGATGCTGGCCTCGTAGCCCGCCGCCAGCGGCAAGGCCTGGATGAACTCCATGTCGGTCTCGAAGTTGAAGCTGGGCTGCGGCGAGGCGACCTCGAAATCCTTGGCCGCGTTGTCCGGCAGGTCCTTCAGGCCGACGATCTTGTCGGGCCTGAACGCGAAGCCCTCGACCTTGGCGACGCCGTCCTTCTGCGAGCGGCGGATGTGGGTCAGGGGACGGAAGGTGCCGACCTCGAACCAGCTGTCCAGCTGGCGGTCCGACGGCGTGGCGCCCACTCCGTCCCAGTGCTGGACGATGTGCAGGCGGCGCTGGCCGTCCTGGTCCTCGAAGCGCACCTCGCGGGTCCAGACGTCGGCGACGCGGATCGTGTCGCCGGCCTGCTTGAAGCGCAGGTAGCGGTGCACGCCGGGCTTGATGTTGGCGAAGCGGGCCAGCGGTTGGCCCACCGGCACCGGGGTGACGGCGGCCTGGGCCGTGGCGATACTTCCGGCCAACAGCAAGACGGCCAAAATGGCGGAACGGGCGGCGAGAGACATGGACAGCTCCGGATTTGGTGGCCGCACCAGACCTCAGGCGCCTTCTTCGCACCACTTAAGGTTCGGTAATGCGCCTCTAATTGATCCGTCATTCCCGCCCTTGTGCGGGAACCCCTGGTTCAGCTGACGGTGAGATCGCTTGGCGCGCCAGCGCGCCACACCACCGCCCTTGCGGCGGACAGAGGGGTTCCCGCCACAAGGGCGGGAATGACGGTTCTATTTTTGGGACGCATTTGAGTGCAACCAAGCGGCCCTAGCCGCGAGACGACCAGCGCGGCGTCGGCGGCAGGTCGGCCAGCACGCGCGGCGCTTCCTTGGACACCCCGGCCGGACGGGTCTCGACCACCAGCGGGTAGAGCGAGACCACCAGCAGGGCGGCCATGGTCAGGTTGAAGGCCCGCAGCACCGGCGGCCGGTCCAGGAACCGCCGCATGCCCTGGCCGAAACCGGCCCAGGCGGCGCTGCACGGCGCGCCGACCAGCATGAAGGTCCCGGCCACGAAGAACACCCCGATCGTCGAGCCCTCGGGCGTGTAGGTGGTGGCGGCGGTCAGGGCCATGGCCCAGGCCTTGGGATTGACCCACTGGAAGGCCGCGGCCTGCAGGAAGGTCATCGGCTTGGCGCCGGTCCCCTTGTCGGAAATCCCCGTGGCCGTGCCGATCTTCCAGGCCAGCCACAGCATGTAGGCGCCGCCCACCCACTTCAGCACGTCGTGCAGCACGGGCCAGGCCTTGAAAACGCCACCCAGGCCCAGCCCCATGGCCACGACCATAACGCCCAGACCCACGCTGATTCCCAGGATGTGCAGCACCGTGCGGCGGAACCCGAAGTTCGCGCCCGAGGCCAGAAGCATCATGTTGTTGGGACCGGGCGTGCCGGCGGTGGCGAAGGCGAACAGGGCGAAGGCGAGCAGAAGCTGGGCGGTCATGGCGGGCACTCCTCTGAGGCGGCGCCCCAACTTGAGGCAAGGCGTGACATACAGGGACGGAGGACAGGAATGTCACGGTCATCTTGCCAATTGCATCATGAGTCAAAACCTATATTGTTTCAGTGACAATTTTGGAGATCGCTGATGGCCGGCTGGACCCCGACCCTCTCGCCCGGCGAGGCGCCGCTGTATGAGCGCCTGCTGGACGCCCTGCGGGAGGACATCGCCTCGGGCGCCCTGAGCGAAGGCGATCGCCTGCCGCCGCAGCGCGACCTGGCCCACCGCCTGGGCCTGGGCCTGGGCACGGTGACCCGGGCCTATGTCGAGGCCGAGAAGGCCGGGCTGGTGCAGGCCCACGTCGGACGCGGCAGTTTCGTGCGCGGGGCGGCGTCGCAGACGCGCGCGGCCGTCCCGTCGGGACCGATCAACCTGGCCCAGAACATCGCGCCGCAGCGGGCCGCCGCCGACCATCTGGTCGACGCCCTGGCCAAGCTGCGGCGACGTCCCGACCTGCTGGACCACCTGGCCTACGCGCCCGTGGCGGGGCTGGAGACCCAGCGGCGGGCCGGCGCGGCCTGGCTGGCGCGAACGGGGGGGCTCGAGGGGGCGGACTGGACGCGGCTGGTCTGCTGCGCCGGCGCCCAGCAGGGCCTGGCCCTGGCGCTCGGCGCCCTGGCCCGGCCCGGGGGCACGGTGCTGTGCGAGGCCTCGACCTACCAGGGCGTCAAGGCCATCGCCGAGTATGGCGACCTGCGGCTGCGGGGCCTGGCCATGGACGCCGACGGCGTGCGGCCCGACGCGCTGGAGGCGGCCGCCCGGGACGGCGCGCGGGTGGCGGTCCTGCTGCCCACGCTGCAGAACCCCACCGGCCGGATCATGAGCCTGGACCGGCGTGAAGAGATCGTCGCCGTCGCCCGCAAGCACGACCTCTGGCTGGTCGAGGACGACATCTACGCGATCTATGCCGGCCCGAACCATCCGCCGCCCCTGGCCGTGCTGGCGCCCGAGCGTGTGTTCCACGTTTCGGGGGTGTCCAAGTCGCTGGCCCCGGGCCTGCGGGCCGGCTACCTGGTCACGCCCCCGGGCGAGCACCTGGACCGGGTGCTGCGCGCCGCCCGCGCCCTGACCTACGCCCCGCCGGCCCTCGGCGGGCTGATCGCCACCCAATGGATCGAGGACGGCACCGCCGACGTCATCGCCGCCGCCGGCGTGGCGGAGACGACCACCCGCCTGGCGATGGCGATGGCGTTCCTGGGCTCGGCGGCGGAGCCCCCGGCCTCGCCCGCCGCGCCCCACCTGTGGCTGCCGATGGGCGAGCTGGAGGCCGAACGCCTGGCCGGCCGGGCCCTGCGCGGCGGCGTCGAGGTCACCCCGCCCGGCGCCCCGGTCGTGGCGCCGGGCCTGGAGACCGGCGTCCGCATCTGCCTGGGCCCGGCGATGGACCTGGCCGAGCTGGAGCAAGGCCTGCGCGTCGTCGCGACGGCGCTGACCGGGGCGGACGAGCGCTCGCGGGCGGTGATCTGAGATTCCGGCCTGTTTGTTCTAGCGCTTCCGACCCCGGCGCCCGACACCACTTTCAGGACCAAGACACCACGAGGAGCCATCCATGGCCACCGCCACCGTCCGCATCGGCGAAGCCCGCTACGCCACCGCGATCACCACCGGCCGCCACGCCCTGACGGCCGACGAGCCCGAGCGCAACGGCGGGGCCGACGTCGGGCCGGCGCCGTTCGACCTGCTGCTGGCCTCGCTGGGCGCCTGCACGGCCATGACCCTGAAGATGTACGCCGAGCACAAGCAATGGCCGCTGGAGTCGCTGGAGGTCCAGCTGCACTACCACGGCGGCGAGACCCCGCCCCGGATCGAGCGCGTGCTGCTCCCGGCGGGTCCGCTGGACGAGGCGCAGCGGGCGCGGCTGGCGGATGTGGCCGAGCGGACGCCGGTGACCCTGGCCATCAAGGGCGGGGTGCCGATCCAGACGTCTTTGGGGTGATCGCTTGCCCCCACCTGGCGGCTTCGCCGCCTGTCCGCCCCCATGGGGGCGGAGGACGTCGAGCGCGGCTCCTCTTCCCTCTACGGGGGAAGAGGGCCGAAGGCCCGTAGGGGGCAAGTATTAGCCGCCCCTACTCGGCCGCGATCGCCTCGGCGTCGGCCGCGGCCTTCAGCTGGGCCGCGCGCTGTTCGACCAGCTCGACGATGTGGTCGATCATGCCGTCGTTGGACTGCTTGTGGTCGGGCTTGCCGGCCATGTAGACCATGCCCGAACCCGCGCCGCCGCCGGTGAAGCCCAGGTCGGTCATCAGCGCCTCGCCCGGCCCGTTGACCACGCAGCCGATGATCGACAGCGACATCGGCTGGCTGATGTGGGCCAGCCGCTGCTCCAGGGCCTCCACCGTCTTGATGACGTTGAAGCCCTGACGGGCGCACGACGGGCAGGCGATGATGTTGACGCCGCGGTGGCGCAGGCCCAGCGACTTGAGGATGTCGAAGCCGACCTTGATCTCTTCGACCGGATCGGCCGCCAGGGACACCCGGATGGTGTCGCCGATGCCGGCCCACAGCATCGAGCCGATGCCGATCGACGACTTGACCGTGCCGGTGCGCAGGGCCCCGGCCTCGGTGACGCCCAGGTGCAGCGGGCAGTCGATGCGCTCGGCCAGCTGGTAGTAGGCCGCCACCGTCATGAACGGGTCGGACGCCTTCACCGAGATCTTGAATTCGTGGAAGTCGTGGTCCTGCAGGATGCGGGCGTGGTTCAGGGCGCTCTCGACCATCGCGTCGGGGCAGGGCTCGCCGTACTTTTCCAGCAGTTCGCGCTCCAGCGAGCCGGCGTTGACGCCGATCCGCATCGAGCAGCCGTGGTCGCGGGCCGCCTGGATCACGTCGCGCACGCGGTCGGGCGAACCGATGTTGCCCGGATTGATCCGCAGGCAGGCCGCGCCGGCCTGGGCCGCCTCGATGCCGCGCTTGTAGTGGAAGTGGATGTCGGCCACGAGCGGCACCCGGCTCTCGCGGGCGATGGTCTTGAAGGCCGCCGTCGAGTCGGTGTCGGGGCACGAGACGCGGACGATGTCGGCGCCGGCCTCCTCCAGCTGGCGGATCTGCTCCAGCGTCGCGGCGGCGTCGCTGGTCAGGGTGTTGGTCATCGACTGGACGGTGATCGGCGCGTCGCCGCCCACCTCGACATTGCCGACGCGGATCTTCCGCGACTGGCGACGCTCGATCTGGCGCCAGGGACGAAGGTGGGTGTGGTCGGTGGCCATGCGCCCAATCTAAGGGGTTTGGCGGCGGAACCCAAGTCCGTCGCGCAAATGTCGCGGGCGCCATGATCCTGACTCGGGCGGGTGGTCTCTAGACGGTCCCTTGGACGGTTCTGGAGTTTCGATGAGCGGGCGACCGCAGCCGTACGATCCCCTGGTCCCCACGCCGGTCCGACGCCGGCGCGCGACGGCGGACGGCGTCATCGCCGGGGCGCTCAGCGTCGCGGCCCACGGCGCGCTGCTGCTGGCCCTGTGGACGGTGCGCGTCCAGCCGCCGATGGCCCCGGAGCCCGATCCGATCGTCGTGGCCCTGTATGAGCCGCCGCCGCCTCCGCCCGAGCCGCCGAAGCTGGCGCCCGAACCGGCCGGCGATCCGGCCCCGGCCAAGGTCTCGCCGCCCAAGCTGCCCGTGCGCCCACCGAAACTGGTCCCGCCGCCGGAGGTCGAGCCCCTGCCCGCCAAGCCCGCCCCCAGGCCGGTGGTGGTGGCCGAACTGGGCGAGGCCGAGCTGGCCGGCGCCGCGACCGCCGGCAGCGGTTCGGGCGCCGGCGGCGTCGGGAGCGGTCCGGGCGGCGGCGGTTGCGACATGGTCCGACTGCTGCAGGACGCCCTGCGCAAGAACCCGCGCGTCCGCGCCGCCCTGGCCCAGGTCCATCCCGAGGCCGCGGCCAAGGGCAAGGCGGTGCTGGTCTGGAACGGCGACTGGGTGCAGAGCCCGGGCCAGGAGGGCAAGGGCCTGGCGGGCGTGCGCGAGCTGATCATGCTGGAGGTGGCGTTCGCGCCCAAGGCCTGCCGCGACGACCCGATGCGCGGCCTGGTGCTGATCTCGCTCAGCGACGGCCCGGGCGCGCCAAGGCTGGCGCTGGGCTCACGGGCCTGGAACTGGTCGGATTTGCTGTTCGCGAAGTCGGGGCGGTCGCGGGGTTAGGGGGCTTCACGCTCCCCGCGTGCCGCTCAAATCGCTGTCATCCCGGACAAGCCCGGCGAAAGCCGGGCGCAGATCCGGGACCGCCGGAAGCGCTGAGCTCACGCGTCGGTCCCGGATCTTCGCGCTGCGCGCTCGTCCGGGATGACAGCCGTTTGGAGTGCTTAGCCCTGCGGCTTGGGCGGCTGGGCCGCGACCGGAGCAACCGGAGCCGTCGTCAGCTTGCCGAGCGAGGCCGTCAGGCCGGGCATGCGGCTGGTCAGGGCGCCGCCGTTGTAGACCTCGAAGGCGCCCGGGTCGGAGACCTCGGCGATCAGGCCGCCGTTGCGCGGGGCGCGGAACGCCTCGCCGGCCGCCATCCAGCGGCTGAAATAGATCGCGCCGCCGGCGTCGTGGACAGTCAGCGAGCCCGGCTTGCGGGCTTGCAGGATCAGGCCCGAGGCCTCGGCCGGGGCCGCGCCGTACATCGCGCCCTTGGCCCGGAACGGGGCGCCGACGTTGAACACCTGGTTGGGATCGACGCCGCTCTTGGCCGCTTCGGAGGCGCGGGCCTTGGAGGCGGCGCTGACGGCGTCGGCCGAACCGCCGTTGGCGGCGGCGTCGTCGAGGCCGGGGGTCTTGTAAGGCTCGGGCGTGGTCGATTCGACCGGGGCCGGCAGCGGCGCGCCCAGCGAGACCGAACCCGGCACGGCGTTGGGATCGACCGGCACGGCGGCGGGCGACGACACCGCGGCGGTCGCCTGCTCCTGGGCCACCTGGGCCGGCGGGGCGTCCTTGGCGATGGCGCGCTGGGCGACGTTCCACAGCACGATGGCGGCCACGATCAGCACGCCCAGCGCCAGGATCAGGCCCAGGCGCGGATCGCGTTCGTGACGCACGCCGACTGGGGCGCGCAGCGGCTCGCTGTCGTCGGGCACGTCGACCTTGAAGCGGGCCACGGCGGCGTCGCCGTCCAGGCCCAGCATCTTGGCGTAGGATTTCACATAGCCGATCGTGAACGGGCGCGAGGGCAGCTCATCCAGGCGCAGGTCCTCCAGCGCCTCGATATAGCTCATGCGGATGCGGGTGGCGTCGGCGACGTCCTGCAGGTTCAGGCCGCGAAATTCGCGGGCCGCGCGCAGGGCCGAACCGATGTCGACGCCGTAATCGATCGAAGGCTGGTGCGCGGCCATCGGCGCGTCTTCGCGCTCGCCGTCGGCGACCAGATGCAAGTGCGAGACCCTGCCCGTATCCAGCGGCATGGCTGCCATGAGACCCCAAATTCGCGTTATCGGAGAATTCAGCCCCCTGGGAGACCAACCCGACAACTTGCCCCACCCGTCCTAGCCGGGATTTGTTAATACTTTATGGTCGATATCAAAGTAAGTCGCCGGATTCAATACACTATAAGGCGGCGCTTGGTTAACCGTGGCCGTGTCTAGATGGCGACGTAAAGCTTGCGCGCCAGGGTTTCGATCTCGCCACGGAGCGATCCGGCCGAGGTCTTCAGCAGGGCCTCGACATTGCGCCGGGCGGCCTCGCGATCGCACGACAGCACCATCTGCTTGACCGGCCCGATGCCGGCCGGCGGCATCGACAGGCGGTCGAAACCCAAGGCCAGCAAGGCGAAAGCCTCCAATGGACGCCCCGCCATCTCGCCGCAGACCGAGACCGGGGTGCCGGTGTCGGCGCAGGCCTGCTGGATGGTCTTCAGCGCGCGCAGGGCGGCCGGCGACAGCGGATCGTAGCGGTCCGAAACCCTGGGATTGCCCCGATCGGCGGCGAACAAGTACTGCATCAGGTCGTTGGTGCCGACCGAAACGAAGTCCGTCATCGGCAATAGCGCGTCGAGATGCCACAGCAGCGAGGGGGCCTCGATCATCGCCCCGACGTCCAGGCGGGCCGGCTCGGGCCGGCCACGCTTCAGGGCCCAGGCGACTTCCTGGTCGACGAAGGCGCGGGCGGCGCGGAACTCGTCCACATTGGCCACCAGCGGGAACATGATCCGCAGCTCGCGGCCCCGCGCGGCCTTGATCAGGGCGCGGATCTGCATGCGCAGCAGGGCCGGCCGGTCCAGGCCCATGCGGATGGCGCGCCAGCCCAGCGCCGGATTGTCCTCGCGCTCCAGCTCCATGTACGGCAGCAGCTTGTCGCCGCCGAGGTCCAGGGTGCGGAAGGTGACCGGCATGCCGTCGGCGGCCTCCAGCACCTTCTCGTAGAGGCTGGTCTGAGCCTCGAGCCGGGGCATCTCCTCGGCGACCATGAACTGGAATTCGGTGCGGAACAGGCCGATGCCCTCCGCGCCCGTCTCGCCCAGGATGTCCAGGTCGACGGCCAGGCCGGCATTCATCAGCAGGGTGACCTTGTCGCCGTCCTTGGTCACCGCCGGCGTGTCGCGGATCCGGGCGAACTCGGCCTTGCGCTGGGCGCGGACCTCCATCCGGGCCTTCAGCGCCTTGATCACGTCGGCGCGCGGCCGCAGCCAGGCCTCGGCCGTCTCGGCGTCGACCACCACGGGGTCGCCCTCGCTGACCCGGTCGCGCAGGCCGGCCAGGCGGCCGACGCAGGGGATGTCCAGGGCCCTGGCCACGATGCCGGCGTGGCTGGCGGCCGAGCCTTCCTCCAGCAGGATGCCCTTGAGCTTGGTGCGGTCGTATTCCAGCAGATCGGCGGGACCCAGGTTCCGGGCGATCAGGATCGCGTCCTCGGGCAGCACGCGCACGGCGTGGACGTCGCCCGACAGGTGGCGCAGCAGCCGGTCGTTCAGGTCTTCCAGATCGTGCAGGCGCTCGCGCAGATAGGGGTCGCGGGCCTGGCCCAGGCGGGCGCGGTGCTCCGACCTCACACGTTCGACCGCGGCCTCGGCGGTCAGCCCCGAGCGCACGGCCTCCTGCAGCGACCGGTTCCAGCCCCGGTCGTGGGCGAACATCCGGTAGGTCTCGAGAACCTCGTAGCTGGCGCCGACCAGGCCGTGCTGGCCTTCCAGCATCTCGTCGATCTGGGTCTGCAGCGCCTCGATGGCCCATTTCAGCCGGGCCTCCTCGGCCAGGGCGTCGTCCGACAGCAGCTGTTCGGGGGCCACCGGCTGCTCGTGCAGCACGGCCACGCCGTAAGCCAGGCCTTCCGCGAAGCGCGCGCCCTTCAGCCGCTCGGGCTTGTGCGGCGCGATCTCGACGTCCTTGAGTTCGGTCAGGCCCAGCAGTTCGCCGGCGCTGACCATCTCGGCCAGGACCATGGCGATGATCTGCAGGTCCTCGACCTCCTCCTCGTCATAGACCCGCTCGGTGCGGTTCTGGACGACCAGCACGCCGATGGTGCGGCCGCCGCGCAGCAGCGGCACGGCCAGGAAGGCGTGGTAGGGATCTTCGCCGGTTTCCGGGCGGTACGAGAACGACGGGTGGCTGGCGGCGTCGGACAGGTTCAGCGGCCGGCCCAGGCGCATGGTCTCGCCGACCAGGCCCTCGCCCGGCTTCATGCGGGTGACGTGGACGGCGTCGCGCGACAGGCCTTCGGTGGCGAACAGCTCCAGGTCGCCCGAGGCGCGGCGCAGATAGATCGAGCAGACCTCGGCGACCATCGAGATGGCGATGGTGCGCACCACCATGTCGAGCTTGGCCTGGGCGGGTCCGCCACCGGCCATGGCCTCGCGAATCTGCCGAAGCAGGCTGCGTGGTCCCCGAACAGCGATCCCGGACGCCGCCATGTTTGCGCGCGCACTCCCCACCTTGACCGGTTGGCCATACTGGCCGCCCTTTGGCCTTGGTCCGATACGGCCGCTC
Organism: Caulobacter sp. P1_D6; assembly: GCF_056406095.1. Lineage (NCBI taxonomy): Bacteria > Pseudomonadati > Pseudomonadota > Alphaproteobacteria > Caulobacterales > Caulobacteraceae > Caulobacter > Caulobacter sp. P1_D6. The sequence continues at coordinate 12,309 of NZ_JBFUAW010000020.1, forward strand.
CCGACAGAACGCGTCGAAGGTTAAGAAGCCGCATCGCCCTCAGGCGGGCTATAGCAGATTTCGCGCTGCGCACAGCGTTCGCTCGCGGTCAAATCGTGGTTCGCGCACGAAAAAGGCGCCGCCCCCGGAGGGACGGCGCCGGTCGTTTCGGCTGGGAGGCGGTTAGCGGCGCTGGCCGTAGTAGCCGTTCCCATACTGGCCGCCGTCCTGACGGTAGCCGGTGTTGTAGCGGTCGTTGCGACGGTCGCGGCCGTAGCCGTTGTTGTACGACTGGCCCCGGCCGTTGTTGTAGCCGTAGCCGCTGTTGTAGCTCGACCCGTAGCCGTTGCCGTAACGGGTGTCGCGATAGCCGCTGGAATAGCGATGATCGCGGTCGTTGTTGCCGGTCGAGGCGCCCAAGGCGGCCCCGGCGACGGCGCCGATCGCGATGCCGCCCTTGTCGCCGTCCGACAGCGCCGCGCCGGCGATGCCGCCGATCAGGGCGCCGATGATGGCGCGTTCGGTCTTGTTGCTCTTGTCGCCGGCGAAGGCGGCCGAGGCGGGCAGGACCAGGGCGCCGGTCACGGCCGCGGCGACGGCGATCTTCGTGAACTTGGTGGTCTTCATGGCACTTGCTCCAATTCGAAGCGTCATGTCCGGGGAAGTCCGGTTCGGCGCTGTTGAAGCCTTTATGTGCCTTGGCCTTTGAACCCGATCTGAACGGTGATGTTCAGCTAACAGTCATGTTTGGGGGACGGGCTGGAGCACCCCCTCTCCCGCTAAAACCTGTCATCCCGGACGAGCGCGTAGCGCGAAGATCCGGGACCGCCGGAAGCGCGGCGCTCAGGCGTCGGTCCCGGGTCTTCGCTTCGCTACGCCCGGGATGACAGGCAAAAAGATGGAGGAAGGTTGGGCGCCCTACTCCGCCGGATGCCCCTGCGCCTCCGGCCGATGCAGGTGCACCGACCACAGCACGCCGGCCAGCATCAGGACGATGGCGGCGGCCTCCAGCGGCAGCGGCCAGCGGGCTTCGTGCAGGAAGCCGTAGATCAGGGCGAACAGGGTCTCGAACACGATCAGCTGGCCCGACAGGCTGAGGGGCAGCAGGCGGCTGGCGGCGTTCCACAGGCCGTTGCCGATCACCGAAGCGCCCAGGGCCACGGCCAGGCTGACGCCCCAGAACAGCATCCAGGCGTCCAGGACATGCGGCGCTCCGCCCAGGAAGGCCGGAACCACCAGCAGCAGCGACAGCAGGCCGGTGACCACCCCGGTCAGCAGCGACCACTCGTGGCTGTTGAAGCGCGGGGTGGCGGCCAGGCGGCGGGCGTTCCAGACGGCGTAGACCGTCCACACCGCCAGGGCCCCGACCGCCGCCAGCAGGCCCAGCACCAGCCGTCCGACGCCCACGCCGGCGGCGGTCTGGAAGGCCGCGATGTTGATGCAGACAACGCCCGCTCCGACCAGCAGCAGCGGCGCGGCCAGCCGGCGCAGGGCCACGCCCTCCCCCGGTTTGGCGCCGACCAGGGTGATGGTCACCGGCAGCAGCCCGATGATCAGCGAGGCGGGGGCGACCCCGGCGATCTGCACCGACATCGCCAGGAACACGTAGTAGACGATGTTGCCCAGCAGGCTCAGCGCCGCTAGGTCGCGCCAGTCGGCCAGGGTAAGCCGGGCCAGCACCCCGCGCGCGACGGGGGCCAGCAGGACCGCCGAGGCCAGGCCGTAGCAGAGATAGCGCGCGGCGGTCATCTGCAGCGGCGTGAAGGCGTGGAGCAGCTTGGGCGCCAGGAACACCCCGCCCCAGAACGCCCCCGCGACGAGGCCGCAGAGAAGTCCGATCGCGAGGCGCTGCTGTTGGCTCATGCCCTGGACCTAGCAGAGCCCGCTCCAGGAGGCTTGGCGAAAGCTCCCGGAGATTGGGCACGGCGTCCCAATGGCCTCCTCTTCAACCATCCAAACGTTGTTATCCCGGATCTGCGCGCTGCGCGCTTGTCCGGGATGACAACCGTTTTGTCCCTAAGCCGCCGCTGTCGCCTCCGCATACGGCGCCGCCTGGGCCGCCAGGGCGCGGTGGAAGGCCGGGCGGGCCTCGCAGCGGCGGACATAGGCGTCCAGCACCGGGTTCGACGTCACCAGGTCGGTGTTGCGCGGGATGCGCAGGACCGTGGTCATCATCAGGTCGGCGGCCGTGAAGCGGTCGTCCTCCAGGTACTCGCGGCCGTCCAGCCAGGCGGCCAGCCCTTCCAGGCGCTTGACCGCGAAGGCCACCGCGCCGGGGCGACGTTCCTTGGCCCAGGCCTCGTTCGGGTAGAACAGGTCGATATGGATCACGTTCTCCAGCGCCGGCTCGACCGAGTTGAGGGCCGCGAACAGCCAGGTGTTCATCCGCAGCCGCCCCTCGGGGTCCAGCGGCGACAGGGTCGGCGAGCGCTCGGCGATGTGCTGGACGATGGCGCCGGTCTCGAACATCACGAAGTCGCCCTCCTGGAAGTAGGGCACCTGGCCGAACGGCTGCAGGGCGCGATAGGCGGCGGTGTTCTTGTCCTCCTGCTCCAGCAGCCGCGCCTGATAGGGGATGCCCGCTTCCTCCAGCGCCCAACGCACGCGCAGATCGCGCACCAGGCCCTGGGCGAAGGGCGGCACCATGCCGAACGCACTGATCGTGATCATCTCGATGCTCCTCGTTGCGGGCCCCACGGGCCTTCGAGGAGAAGTCGCGCCAGGGCGCGCGATTTCGACAGGGGCTGGGAAAAAATCTGGAGGTCGAGCTAGCGCGAACCGCGCCGCCACGCGGCCGGCGTCACCCCAAGCCGGCTCCGCATGGCCCGGGTCAGGGCGCTCTGGTCGGCGTGGCCGGTGCGCGCGGCGATCTGGGCGATCGACAGGCGAGTGTCGGTCAGCAGGCGCTGGGCCGCGCGCAGGCGGGTGTCGGCCAACTGTCCGTGCGGCGAGCGGCCGAACGCCGCGGCGAAGCCGGCGAAGAACCGGCTCTGGCTCATGCCCGCCTCGGCCGCCAGGTCGGCGACCGCCAGCGGCCGGGCGAAGTCGCGCTCGATCAGGGCGGCGGCGCGGGCCAGGCGTGGATCCGGTCCCAATCCAGACTCGGGCCCGCCGGCCGCCAGGGCCCGCAGCAGCAGCGGGGCCCACAGGGCCGCCACCTCGTCCTCGACCTCGCGCGCCGCGTCGCCGCAGACGAAGTCCAGCAGGCCGCGCACCGGGGCGTTCACCGGCAGGAAGGCGCGATCCCGCAGGGCCTCGAACGGGGCGATCAGGTCGGCGCCGATATTGGCCACCACGAACAGGTTGTCGCCGTCGGCGGCGAAGGCGTGGCGGGTTCCGCAGCGGACCAGGGCCGCCTGGCCGGCCTGGACCCGGCCGCCGCGCCCGTCGATCTCCATCTCCAGCACGCCCCGGCGCGGCAGGACGATCTGGTCGAAGTCGTCGTGGGCGTGCGGATCGGCGTCGGCGCCGTAGCGGCGAAGGGAAAGCTGGGCGGGGCGGCCGTTCAGTCCATGGTCCATCGCCGCCGCCTTCCCTATCTCGTCAGCCGTGCCCCGGCATGGCCAGGGGCTCGCTGATCGCTTCCACCAGTTGCTTGGCCTGTTCGACCGCGCCGTCGATGTCGCGCTCGATGAACTCGACCTCGGCGTCCGTCAGGGGATGTGGGGCGGCGATGACCTCGCGCAAATAGGCGCGCTTCTCGGGCTCGGTCATGGTCCACCAGCCGACGGTGTGGCCCTCCTCGATCACCGCGTCGCCCATGGCCAGCAGGTCGTCCTCGTCGAAGATCGGCCGGCCGGGCTGCTCGGGGAACCACTGGCCGTCGTCGGGCAGGAACTTGTCCAGCTGCTTGAGCAGGGCCGCCAGCCAAGGGCTGACCAGCAGGGGCTTCTCGTAGCCGTCGCCAAACTTGGCCCGCAGCAGCAGGTCGTACAGCAGGTCCAGCCCCGCATCGCCCTCGAACGTGACGGACTTCTTCTCGGGATCGAAATGGAAGACCGACATGGAGGCTCCTGAAGGGGATTCGAGGCCCTTCATACCGTCAGAACGCGACGTTTCGCTAACGGCGAAACGTCGCCTCCCCCCAGCAAGGCTACAGCTGGTCCAGCCCGTAGGCCGCGTGCAGGGCCCGAACGGCCAGTTCGGTGTAGGCCGCGTCGATCAGGACCGAGATCTTGATCTCCGAGGTCGAGATGACCTGGATGTTGATGTTCTTCTCGGCCAGGGCCTGGAACATCGACTGGGCCACGCCGGCGTGCGAACGCATGCCCACGCCGATCACCGACACCTTGGCCACGTCCTCGTTGACGGCCACGTCCTCGAAGCCGATCTCCTTCTGGGCGGCGCGGACGATCTCGACGGCGCGGACGGCGTCGCGCTTGCCGACCGTGAACTCCATGTTGGCGGTGTCGGCGCTGCGGGCGCGCGACTGCACGATCATGTCGACGTTCACATTGGCGTCGGCCAGGCGGCCGAAGATCTGCGACGACACGCCCGGATGGTCGGGCAGGCCCAGCAGGGTGATCTTGGCCTCGTCGCGGCTATAGGCGACGCCCGAGACGATGCGCTTTTCCATGATTTCTTCCTCGTCGCAGACGATCGTACCTTGGCCCGGGGCTTCGCCCGGCTCGACGAAACTTGACAGCACCCGCACCGGGACGCGATGGGCCATGGCCATCTCGACCGAGCGGGTCTGCAGCACCTTGGCCCCCAGCGAGGCCATTTCCAGCATTTCCTCGTACGAGATCTTGGCCAGCTTGCGGGCCTTGCTCTCGATCCGGGGATCGGTCGTGTAGACGCCGTCGACGTCCGTATAGATGTCGCAGTCGCCCTTGATCGCGGCGGCGATGGCCACGGCGCTGGTGTCCGAGCCGCCCCGGCCCAGGGTGGTGATGCGCCGGTCGCTGGTCACGCCCTGGAAGCCGGCGATCACGGCGATCTGGCCGGCCGCGAAACAGGCCTCCAGATTGGCCGGCGGGATCTCTTCGATGCGGGCCCGGCCGTGGGCGTCGTCGGTCAGGATCGGCACCTGCCAGCCCAGGAACGAGCGGGCGTTCAGGCCCATGTTGCGCAAGGTCATGGCCAGCAGGCCGGCCGTGACCTGTTCGCCGGACGCCACGACGGCGTCGTACTCGTCGTCGGATTCAGGCAGGCCCTGGGCCGCGCGGCCCGAGCCGTCGGTCCACGCCACCAGCTCGTTGGTCTTGCCCGACATGGCCGAGACCACCACCGCGACCTGCTTGCCCGTGGCCACTTCGGCCGCGACCAGGCGCGCCACCCGGCGGATGCGCTCCAGGTCGGCCACCGAGGTGCCGCCGAACTTCATCACCAGACGTGACACGCCCTACCCCGTAAAAACCTAAGGTCAATTCTTGCGCCGGGAGCGGACGAACCGCGCCGCTCGCGCAAGGCGTGGTCTTCTAGCGGCGCGGAGGCGCAACGGCAATGTCGCGCGGGTGTCTTTTTCGTCGAGTGTGACGCCATGCCCTGTGCCGCTTGCCACGTCGTTGCTACATGAGGAGCATGAGCCAGTCCGCCGACGCGCCCCCTTCCGCCGGAAACGCCCCCTCCTGGAGCATCGACCCCGCCGACGTGGCGCGGTTCTCGGCCATCGCCGCGGAGTGGTGGGACCCGCACGGTAAGTTCGCGCCGCTGCACGTGTTCAACCCCTGCCGGCTGGGCTTCATCCGCGAGCAGGCGCTCGAGCGGTTTGACCGCGACGGCAATGCTCGCACCCCGTTCGAGGGCCTGTCGCTGCTGGACATCGGCTGCGGCGGCGGCCTGCTGAGCGAGCCGATGGCGCGGCTGGGCTTCACCGTCACCGCGATCGACGCCTCGGAGAACAACATCAAGACCGCCGCCGCCCACGCGGCCGAGCAAGGGATCGAGATCGGCTATCGCCCGGCCACCGCCGAACAGCTGCTGGCCGAGGGCGCGGGGCCGTTCGACGTGGTGCTGACCATGGAGGTCATCGAGCACGTGGCCGATCCGGGGGAATTCCTGCGCACCTGCGCCAGGCTGCTGAAGCCCGGCGGCCTGTTGATCGTCGCCACCCTGAACCGCACGCTGAAGGCCCTGGCCCTGGCCAAGATCGGCGCCGAATACGTGCTGCGCTGGGTGCCGCCCGGCACCCACGACTGGAAGCAGTTCCTCAAGCCCGACGAACTGCGCGCCTTCCTGGCCGGCGAACCCGTCCGGGTGCACGGCCCGTACGGCGTGGCCTACAACCCGCTGACCGGCCGCTGGAGCCGTTCGGTCGACTGCGACATCAACTACATGATGACCGTCACCAAGGACTAGGCGCCCCGCAGGCAAGACGCTCCAGAGACAAGATGGGGGCGCTCCAGCGTCGAAACGGAACCTGTACCGCTGTCGCGCCTTCTATTGGCCAGGGACACCCTGCAAAGGATTGGCGGCTCGTTTCGGGGGCCAGACGTCGATCCGTTCGTCGGAACGGAGAGAGCTATCATGACTTCCAAGACCACTGTGTGGCTGATGGCCTCGGCCGTCGCCCTGAGCACCGCCGCGCCTGTTTTCGCCCAGTCGGCTGACGCGGCCTACCAGCAGCGCCTGGAAACCTACGGCGACCAGCGCGCCGCCTATGACGAGCGCTCGGCCGACTATCGCTCCCAGCAGAAGGCCTACCAGGCCGAACGCGCCAAGTACGAACGGGCCCGCGCCGACTATGACCGTCGCTACGGCTCGGGAGCCTACGACCGCCGCTATCCGCAGTACGCCACCCGCTTCGACAGCCCCGGCTATCAGAACAGCTCGGACTATTATCGCGAGCAGACCGCCTTCGATCACGACCGCCAGGTCTATGAGGACACCCGCCGCGACTACGACCGTCGCAACGGCAACGGCGCCTATGACCGTCGCTATCCGGATCAAGCCCGGCGCTTCAGCGTCAACGGGAGCGGCTACACCACCAGCAACAGCGACTATCTGAGCCAGCGCGCCCAGTATGAACGCGATCGCGCCGACTACGAGCGGTCGCGCGCCGATTACGACCGTCGCTACGGCTCGGGCTCGTATGATCGCCGCTATCCCGACTACGCCACCCGCTACAGCGCGCCCTATGCCGGCGGCTACGGCGACAACGTCTCGTACAACGAGCCCTGCCGCACCGACGCCAAGAAGAACGCCACCGCCGGCGGCGTGATCGGCGCCCTGGTCGGAGCCGTGGCCGGCTCGAACATCGCCGCCCGCAACGCCAAGCCGGAAGGCACCGTGCTGGGCGCCCTGGTCGGCGCGGGCATCGGCGCCAGCATCGGCAACGCCTCGGCCAAGGGCCGCTGCGACACCGCCGGCCAGTACTGGACCTATGACGACACCGTGCCCTATCGCGAAAGCAGCCGCTATCGCGCCAGCTCCAGCGCCGTCTACGACAACTATTCCAAGCGCTGCCGCCTGGCCCCGGCCGACACCGACTACAACGGCCGCGTCGAGACCCGCTACGTCCGCGTCTGCCCCGACAGCGAGGGCCGCTATCGCGTCCAGGGCTGACCGGCGCCCGACCTGACGCGGAGATGAACGGCGGCGCCGCCGTCGTTTCATCCCCCGTTCAGGTCGGAAAGTCGACACTCATCGAACCCAATCCCAGCTTGGGCGTTTCACCGCTCAAGACATTCAACAGCAATGAAGGGAGCTCGCCATGCGCGCTCAACTTAAGACTCTCGCCGTCGTGGTCGCTCTCGGCTTCACGGCCTCCTCGATCGCCGTCACGGCGGCCGAAGCTCAGACCCGTCACAAGGTCTGGGTCTGCAAGAGCACCAAGAGCGCTCGCAACAAGGGCACCGTGATCGGCGCTCTGTCGGGCGGCACGCTCGGCGCGGTGGTGGCCGGCAACGGCGCCAAGACCGAAGGCGCGGTGCTGGGCGGCGTGGTCGGCGCGGTCGCCGGCAACCAGATCGCCAAGAAGAATTCCAAGAAGAAGAACTGCCACTACGAGTACCGCTACTACTAAGCGGCTCTGAACGGCACGTCGGGAAAGGGGACGGGAAACCGTCCCCTTTTTCGTGCGCGCTCCCCGGCCTAGTTCACGTCCGTCTTCTTCGGCGGGGGCGGCGGCAGGGGGGCGACCTTGATGCCGTCCTCGACCAGGGCCTTGACCTCCCGGGGCGAGGCCTCGCCGTAGATGCCGCGCTCCTCGGACTTGCCGTCGTGGATGTCGCGCGCCTCCTTGGCGAAGCGGTCGCCGACATAGTCGAAGTTCTCCTCGACCTGGCGGCGGACCTCGCCCATGGCGGTCATCATCATCTCGCGCATGGCGGCGCTGGGCTCGGGCGCGGCCTTCTGGGCCTTGGTCCCGGCCACGGCGGGAGCCATGATCTGCTTGCGCACCGTCTTGGAGGCGCACAGCGGGCATTCCAGCAGCCCGCGCGCGGCCTGGTCGTCATAGTCGGACGACGAGCCGAACCAACCCTCGAAGGCGTGGTCGTGGTCGCAAGCGAGCGCGTACTTGATCATGCAGCCTATATGGGGTCAGGGACCCGTGAAGGCACGGGCGTTCTTCAGAGCCGGGATCGCCGCGCGGGCCTTGTCGACGGCCGCGAGGTCGAGGTCGGCGATCAACACGCCCGGCTCGTCGTGGTCAAGTTTCCCGATCACCTCGCCCCAGGGGCCCACGACGATAGAGCGGCCCCAGGTGCCGCGGCCGTCCTCGTGGAAGCCGCCCTGGGCCGCCGCGATCACGAACGAGCCGGTCTCGATGGCCCGGGCCCGCAGCAGGATGTCCCAATGGGCCTCGCCGGTGGGCCGGGTGAAGGCGGCCGGAACAGTCAGGATCTTGGCCCCGCCCAACGCCAGGGCCCGGTGCAGGGCCGGAAAGCGCATGTCGTAGCAGATGGTCAGGCCGAAGGCGCCCAACGGCGTCTCGACCACCGTGGCCCGCTCGCCGGGCTCGTAGGTCGCCGATTCCCGCGCCGTCTCACCGGTCGGCAGGTCGACGTCGAACATGTGCAGCTTGTCGTAGGTGGCCACGATCGCGCCGGTCGGGTCGATCACAGCCTGACGATTGGCCGCCTTGCCGTCCTCGCGCTTGACCAGCGCCGAGCCGACGTCGATCCAGACGCCCAGCTCGCGGGCCAGGTCGCGCAGGCCGCGCACCACCAGGTCGTCGTCCAGCGAGACCAGGGTCGGCAGCAGCCTGGCCCGGTCCTTCTGCAGCACGTTGGTGCATTCGGGCGTCAGGATGAACTTGGCGCCCCGCGCCGCCGCCTCGCGCACCATCGGCGCGACATGGGCCAGCGCCGCCTCGTGGGTCGCCGGGGTGCGGGTCTGGATCAGGCCGACGCGCAAGGGCGCTTGAAGGGGGGTCATGCGGCCAGAAGCGGGTCCAGCTTGCCCTCGCGCTCCAGGGCGAACATGTCGTCGCAGCCGCCGATGTGCTGCTCGCCGACGAAGATCTGCGGGAAGGTGGTGCGGCCCGAGCGGTCCATCATCTCCTTGCGCAGCGCCGGATCCATGCCCGCCTCGACCTCGGTGAAGTCGGCGCCCTTGTCGTTGAGCAGCTTCAAAGCCCGGGCGCAGTAGCCGCAGAACGGACGGGTGTAGATGGTGACCTTGGCCATGGGGAATCCGTAACAGAAGTCGTTTCCGTCCTCATATAGGACGCGCTTGCATTTCTGTAACGCGCGCGACGACCGCGAGTGACACTTGCGTGGCGCCGGCGGCCAACAAAGCCCGCGCGCAGCCCTCGGCGGTGGCGCCCGTGGTCAGGACGTCGTCGATCAGCAGCACCTTGCGGCCGATCACCCGATGACGCTTCGACTCCGGCACGGCGAAGGCCGCGGCGACGTTGCGGCGGCGGCCGTCGGCCGACTTGCCGCCCTGGCTGTCGGTGTCGCGCTTTCGCACCAGGGTGTCGGGCAGATAGGTCCTGCCCGTCATGGCGCACAGCGGCCGGGCGATCTCGGCGGCCTGGTTGTAGCGGCGGCGCAGCAGGCGCGAGCGGTGCATCGGCACGGGGACCACGGCCTGCGCTTCCTCCAGCAGGTCGGCGGCGCAGCGCGACAGCCAGCGGGCGAACAGGCTCGAGAGGTCGGTGCGGTCGGCGTGCTTGAGCTTGAGGATCAGGTCGCGGGAGTGCTCGTCGTACAGGCAGGCGGCCCGCGCCCGGGCAAAGGCGCGGTCTCTCGTCTGGCACAGGACGCAGCGCAGCTCGCCGGTGTCGAAGGCGAACGGCGCGCCGCAGCCGTCGCAGACCGGGCCGTCCAGGAAGGTGATGCGGCTCCAGGCCTGGGCCGACAGGCCCGAGGTCAGGGCCGCCCCGCCGTCGAAGGCGCGCGGCGGCAGGATCAGGTCCAGCATCCCTTGCGCGAACGCCGTGACGCCAGCGGGAGGTTTCCATAAGGCGCGAGAAGTCCCATCTTGCGCGGACATGACCACCGCCCCCCTGCTCTTCGACCGCGCCCTGCTGCGCGCCCGTCTCGACCGCGCCGCCCCCGGCTTCGACGCCGCCGGTTTCCTGAAGGCCCGCGCCGCCGAGGACGCGGTGATGCGCCTGGAGGCGATCCTGCGGGAGTTTCCGGTGGCGGTCGATCTCGGAAGCCGAAACGGCGCTTTCTCGCGCGCCCTGGAAGACAGCGACGCCCGCGCCAAGATCGGCCTTCTGATCGAGACCGACCTGTCGGAGGGCATGCTCGCCGGCCGCGGCGGGTTGCGGATCGCGGTCGACGAGGAGCGCCTGCCGTTCGGCGACGCGTCGATCGACCTGGCCGTCTCGACCCTGGCCCTGCACTGGACCAACGACCTGGTCGGGGCCCTGATCCAGATCCGCCGCGCGCTGAAGCCCGACGGCCTGTTCGTCGGCGCCCTGTTCGGCGGGGCCACCCTGACCGAGCTGCGCCAGGCCCTGCTGGCCGCCGAGGACGAGGTCACCGGCGGGGCCTTCCCGCGCGTCTCGCCGTTCGCCGACACGGTCGACGCCGCCGGCCTGCTGCAGCGCGCCGGCTTCGCCCTGCCCGTGGCCGACAAGGACCGGGTCAAGGTGCGCTACGCCCATCCGATCGCCCTGCTCAAGGACCTGCGGACCATGGGCGAGACCAGCGTGCTGATCGACCGCTCGCGCAAGCCGCTGGGCCGCAAGGTGCTGCTGCGGGCGATGGAGATCTATCAGCAGCGCTTCGCCGAGCCCGACGGCCGCGTGCCGGCCACGTTCGAGATCATCACGGTGACGGGCTGGGCTCCGCACGAAAGCCAGCAGAAGCCCCTGCGCCCCGGCTCGGCCAAGATGCGGCTGGCCGACGCCCTGAACACGGTCGAGCAGCCGGCGGGCGACAAGGCGGGCGGTTAGGGCCGGCGGCTAGGGCGCTTCAGCCCTAGGGGTTCTCGGCGTTGGCCTTGTCCATCGTCGAGGCGATCTTGCCGAACGAGATCGAGATATTGCCCTGCAGGGCGCCCAGGATGCCGACCAGGGCCAGGGCGATCATGGCGACCATGAAGCCGAGCTCGACGGCCGTGGCGCCGCGCTCGTCGCGCCAAAAGCGGCTCAGAGCAGATCGCGCAGCCAGGCGATCAACGGCAGGTCGGCCGGCGGCATCGGATAGTCCGCCAACTGGTCCGGCTTCACCCATTTCAGCGCCTCGTGCTCCTTGGCGGTCACCAGTCCTTCCCAGCGCCGCAGCAGGTACAGTGGCATGAGTAGGTGAAAGGACTCGTAACTGTGCGAGGCAAAAACGAACGGGGCCAGGCAGGCCTGGGCGACCTTGATGCCCAGCTCCTCGTCCAGCTCGCGGATCAGGCACTGTTCGGGCGTCTCGCCGGGCTCGACCTTGCCGCCGGGAAACTCCCACAGACCGGCCAGCTGCTTGCCCTGGGGGCGCTGGCAGATCAGCACGCGGCCGTCGACATCGATCAAGGCGGCGGCGGCGACGAGGACGGTGGGCTTGATCATGGGGCCTTAGTTGAACGTCAAGCACGGCTTGGCAACCGTGAATCCCTCTCTCAAAGAGAGAGGGATTCAGGCGCGCTCACCCCACCACGGCCACATACTCCCGCTCCACATACCCGAACCCGTCGAAGTCCGCCGCCAAGGCCATGCCCGACAGGTCCTGGCAGGCCATGCCGACGAAGGCGCCGGTGAAGTTGGGGGCGCCCGGGCTGGTGGCCTCGTCCGACAGGATCGAGGCGTCGAACACCTGCGGCAGCCAGGTCCAGGCCTCGCCGTCCAGGCTGAAGGCGAAGCGCAGGCGCTCGTAGTCGACCTCGACCCGCAGGTGGACCAGGCCGTCAGCGGGCAGCGGGATCGGCCTGGTGAAGGCGTCGGCCTGGGGGCTGTCGGGCAGGGCCGACATCGCCTGGACGTGGCGGCCGTTCTCCTCGTCCCGCGACACGAACAGGTAGTGGAATTTGTTGGCCCCGTAGTAGCAGACCAGCCCGGCGGCCTGCTGGTAGTGCTCGGGCGCGAAGTCCAGCACCGTGCGGGCGCCGTAGCACATCGCCTGCTGGCGGCGGGCGACCAGGGTCTGGCGGTACTGGCTGCCCATCGTCTCGCGGCCGAACAGGCGCAGCCAGCCGGGGCGCGCGGTCAGGCTGAACAGGTCGTCGGGGAACGGCGAGCGCAACCATTGGAAGTCCAGCGGCAGGTCGGGGCCGTCGAAGTCGGTCCAGTCCGGCGTCGGCGGGAACGGATGCGGCGCCAGGCCTGGCGACGGCGGCGTCAGTTCCGGATCGCCGGACCCGTCGCGGGTGCGCAGCCAGCCGTCGTCGCCCCAGGTCATCGGCTGGATCGCCGTCTCGCGGCCCAGCACGCAGCGCCCGCGGTTGGGCAAGGGTCGACCGCAGAGGTAGGCCATCCAGGTCGTGCCGTCGGGCGTCTCGACCAGGTCGGCGTGGCCGGCCCGCTGCAGCGCCGCGTGCGGCCGGTCGCGCGAGGTCAGCACCGGTCCGTCGGGGTGCAGCTCGTAGGGCCCCTCCAGGGTGCGCGAGCGGGCCATGGTCACGGCGTGGCCGAAGCCCGTGCCGCCCTCGGCGGTGATCAGGTGGTACCAGCCGCCGCGCTTGTAGAGATGCGGCGCCTCGGTCAGGCCTAGGGGCGTGCCGGGGAAGATCAGCTTGCGCTCGCCGACCAGCTTGGCGGCGACGGCGTCGTACTCCTGGGCCACGATGCCGGCGAAGCGGTTGCGGCCCGGCCGGTGGTCCCACAGCTGGTTCAGCAGCCACTTGCGGCCATCGTCGTCGTGGAACAGCGAGGGGTCGAAGCCGCTGCTGTTGAGGAACACCGGGTCCGACCACGGCCCCTCGATGTCGTCGGCGGTGACCAGATAGTTGTGGAAGTCGCGCAGGGACGCGCCCGACGCCCCGCCCACCGTGGTGCGGCCGTAGCGCTTCACGTCGGTGAAGATCAGCCAGAACTTGCCGTCGGCGTGGGTCAGGCACGGGGCCCAGACCCCGCAGCTGTCGGGCGCGCCCAGCATGTTCAGCTGGCTGGGACGGGTCAGGGGCCGGCTCAGCAGCCGCCAGTTCACGAGATCCCGCGAGTGGTGGATCTGCACGCCCGGGAACCACTCGAAGGTCGAGGTGGCGACGTAATAGTCCTCGCCGACCCGGATGATCGACGGGTCGGGATTGAAGCCCCGCAGGATCGGGTTCTGGATCAGGTCTTGCGGCATGGGAACTCTACAGGGCCGGAATGGCGACGGGCTTGGTCGGTGACAGGCGGCCAGGGTCGCGGACCAGGGTCCACAGCAGGACGGCCCCCGCCAGATCGAGCACGCCCAGGGCGACGAAGAACGGATCATAGCCGACCTTGGCCACCAGTCCGCCGATCAGCAGCGAGAAGATCAGCACGCCCAGATTGCCGCAGAACCCGCCCATGCCCGCCACGGTCGCCACCTCGTTGCGGCGGAACAGGTCGGACGACATGGTGATCACCGTCACCGACAGGGTCTGGTGCGCGAAGCCGCCCAGGCACAGCAAGGCGATGGCCAGGTAGGGGCTTTCGACACGGCCCACGAACATCATGCCGGTCATCAACACCGCCCCCAGGGTGAAGGCCCAGCGGCGAGCGTCGATCAGGCTGACTCCGCGCTTCTGCAGGAACAGCACCACGGCCGGTCCGAACAGGCAGCCTATGTCGGCGGCCACGAACGGCAGCCAGGCGAACATCGCGATCTGGGCGAGGTCGAAATGGCGTACGGTCGTCAAATACAGCGGCACCCAGAACGACAGCGTGCCCCAGGTCGGGTCGGCCAGGAATCTGGGCAGGGCGATGCCCCAGAAGTTGCGGCGCTTGAGCAGGCTGAGCATCGACGGCTTGGTTCCGGCGTCCTCCAGGTGAGTCTCCTGGCCCGAGGCGATCAGGTCGCGCTCGGCGTCCGTCAACGCCTTGTGCTTGTCGGGCGACTGGTAGGCGAACAGCCAGAGCACCACCCACACCAGGCCCAGGCCGCCGGCCACCAGGAAGGCGGCTCGCCAGTTCCACAGCAGGATCGACCATGCCACCAGCGGCGGCGCCAGCACGGCCCCCATGGAGGCGCCGATGTTGAAGAACCCGCCGGCGAAGCCTCGCTCCTTGGCGGGGAACCAGGTCGACACCGCCTTCATTCCGGCGGGCTGAGCGCAACCCTCGGCCACGCCCAGCGCGCCGCGCATGCCCAGCAGCATCTGCCAATTGCCCGCGAAGCCATGGGCCATGGTGATCAGCGACCAGGCGGTGGCGAACAGGGCGAAGCCCAGCTTCAGCCCGATCGAGTCCAGCACGTAGCCGCACAGGGGCTGCAGCATGACCCCCAGCTGGAAGGCGCCGGTGATCCAGGAATATTCCTGAGGGCCGATGTGCAGGTCGGCCAGCACGGTCGGGGCCGCGACGCCCAGGGTGCTGCGGGTCAGGTAGTTGAGCACCGCGCCCAGCATCACCAGACCGATCATCCACCAGCGCAGGCCCCGGATCTTGCCGCTCATGCGTTTCTCCCCAGCTCCGCCTGTGACGGCCCTGCCGCGACGGTAGCGGTAACAGGCATAGACGGGCCCACTATCATTCGCAAGGCGAGTGGCCTGACCATCCCGACCAAGGTCTGACCAATGGATCGATCTTCGCCGTGGCCGCGTTTGTTCCCCGGAACAACCCGAAGGAGACCCCGATGAGCGTCGAAGATCGCCTGGTGAAGAGCGCCGCCCTGATCGGCGTGAAGATCAACGACGCCGGAGGCCACAAGCTGGGCGTGATCCGCGAGGTGTTCATCGACCGCGACGCCGGCATCGCCCGCTACGTGGCCGTCGAACCGGCGGGCCTGTTCGCGGCCGGCGGCAAGTTCCGCCCCCTGCCCTGGCGCCTGCTGACCTGGGACGACAAGGACGAGGTCTATGTCGCCGACCTGACCAAGGACCGCTTCAAGGAGGCCCCGGCCTACGACCGCGACCAGTTGGGCAGCGCCACCTACGGCTGGGGCGCTCAGGTCGAGAAGTTTTTCGAGTGAAAGGCCCGTAAACGGCTCTTTCACTGAAACTTAAGATTGCATGGAGCTGATGAGACCAGGGAGTTCCATCCATGCTCATCGCCCCTACGACGACGCCGTCCGCCACGCCCGCGACCGCGACCGCGATGAGCCCTCCCGCCGCGCCGCCGCCGCCGGTCACCACGACGCCGGACACTCCCGCCGATTCCGTCTCCCTGTCGCCGGAGGCCCAGCAAGCCCTGGCCGCCGCTTCGGAGCCGCCGTCGGCGGACGACCTCAACCGGGCGGTCGCCGCCTTGAACGACACCTCGGGCAAGGCCTCGATCGAAGACCAGCTGCAGGCCTACAAGCTGGTGGCCGACCTGGCCGCCAAGGGCGACACGGGCCCAGCCGGCGTCGCGCTGCTCGACTCGCCGTTCGCCCGTCGCGCCCAATCCCTGCTCACCGCCATCGCCGGCCTGAAGGACTGGTCCGGCGGGACCAAGACCGCCGACTCGTTCGACAACGCCCTGGCGGCCTTCGACTCCCTGTCGGCCAGCGACCAGCAGATCTATGTCGGCGCCATCGGCCTGCAGAACCAGATGATCAGCGGCGAGACGCCCAACGCCTCGGTCTACGCCTACCGCGCCAATCAGCAGGCCCGTGCCGCCGTTGAGCGCGCCCTGGCCGCCGCCGAGACCAATCCGACCTATGCCAGCCTGATCGCCACCAACCCCTATGGCGGGGCCAACGATTTCTACGGTCGCCGCGACGCCTTGGTGGCGGTGGCCGGCGCGGCCGGAGACGACGCCACCGTGGCGCTGGCCAAGCTCTCGCACACCCCGCCGGACACCGACGACTGGACCGCCAAGGTCCAGGCCCATTTCGCCCAGTACGGGCCCGCCCCGGCCGCCGAGGCTCCGTCGCCGGCCCCGACGTCGCTTTCGCTGTCCGCGCCCTCCGGCCCTAGCGGCAAGACCCTGATGGCCGCCCTGGCCACGCTGAACGACACCTCCGGCAAGGCCGCCGTCGCGGACCAGTTGGCCGCCTACGACATGGTCAACGGTTATCTGAGAGCCACTGACAATGTCGGGCCGGCCCGAGCGGCCATCGCCAAGGCCTTCTCGGCCGCGACCTTCGCACAGCACGTCTGGGGCCTGGACGACGCGGTAAGCGGCGGCCTGGGCCCCGGCACGGATGCGCCGAAGGTGCAGCTCGACCGCCTGAACCGGCTGTCGGACGATGATCAACAGGCCTATTTCGCGCTGAACAGCCACGACGACGCGGGCAAGGTCCGCTTCGCCTCGCTCGACAGCATGAAGCACAATTACTCGGCCCGCAGCGCGATCAACACCCTCTATGCCGGGATCCTGGCCCGTTACGGCGTCGACGACGCGTCCAAGATCAACGACCCCGCCTTCACCGGCAGCCCGCTGTTCAAGACGCTGCAGAGCCTGCGCTGGACCAATGACCAGGGCTACGATTCCTGGACCGGCCAGGCCCGCAAGTTGCTCGACAGCCTGGACGACGAGGCCCCGGCCAAAGCCAAGGCGGCCCAGACCCCCGAAGAAGCCGCCAGCGCCAGGGTCCTGGAAACCCTCAAGCACGTCGCCGACAGCCAAAAGCGCTTCCTAGAGGGCGTCAGGTCGCGCGGGACCGAGGACGCGCCCGTCCGGAACGTCCTGGCGACCAGCCGTCGGATCGACACCCATGCCTGAGCCGACGGTCAAATCCTTGCCGTTCTTGGCTTCCCCTTGACTTCGCACCTGCAATAAACGACATAGCGGCTACGCCATCTGGCGTTATCGGTGCTCCAGCCGCGTGAGGGACCTTCCTGGTCCAGCCTGTCGAGCGCCCTGAAAGCTTCTCATCAGACCGCCCGTGTCACGCGGGGCGCTCCCCACCGACCCGCCGCCAGGCGAGCCGTGCGAGGATCGCATGCGCCGTCTCGTGGCTGCACGAAAGCATCTGACTTGACTCAATTCACCGATCTCGGCCTCGCCAAACCCCTGCTGAAGGCGCTGACCGACAAGGGCTACACCACGCCCACCCCGATCCAGGCGCAAGCCATCCCGACCGTGCTGTCGGGCCGCGATCTGCTGGGCATCGCCCAGACGGGCACCGGCAAGACCGCCGCCTTCGCCCTGCCGATCCTGCACCGCCTGGCCGAAGACCGTAAGCCGGCCCCGCGCCGCGGCTTCCGCTGCCTGGTCCTGTCCCCGACCCGCGAGCTGGCCACCCAGATCGCCGACAACTTCAAGGCCTACGGCGCCCACATGGGCCTGACCGTCGCCACCATCTTCGGCGGCGTGAAGTACGGCCCGCAGATGAAGGCCCTGGCGGCCGGCGTCGACGTGGTCGTGGCCACCCCGGGCCGCCTGATGGACCACCTGGGCGAAAAGTCCGCCCACCTGAACGGCGTCGAGATCTTCGTCCTGGACGAAGCCGACCAGATGCTGGACCTGGGCTTCGTGGTGCCGATCCGCAAGATCGCCAGCCAGCTGCCCAAGGAACGCCAGAACCTGTTCTTCTCGGCCACCATGCCCAGCGAGATCGGCAAGCTGGCCGGCGAGCTTCTGAAGAACCCGGCCCAGGTGTCGGTCACCCCGCAGGCCACCACGGTCGAGCGCATCGACCAGTCGCTGATCTTCATCGAAGCCCAGCGCAAGCGTCCCCTGCTGGCCGAACTGCTGGCCGACAAGGCCGTCGAGCGCGCCATCGTCTTCACCCGCACCAAGCGCGGCGCCGACCGCGTGGCCAAGTACCTGACCGCCAGCGGCATCGAGTCCGCCGCCATCCACGGCGACAAGACCCAGGGCCAGCGTGAACGGGCTCTCGCCTCGTTCAAGGCCGGCGAAGTCAAGGCGCTGATCGCCACCGACATCGCCGCGCGCGGCATCGACGTCAACGACATCAGCCACGTGTTCAACTACGAGCTGCCCAACGTGCCGGAGGCCTATGTCCACCGGATCGGCCGCACCGCCCGCAAGGGCAAGGACGGCGTCGCCATCAGCTTCTGCGCCGATGACGAGCGTCCGCTGCTGAAGGACATCCAGAAGGCCACCCGCCAGACGATCCCGACCTTCGACCGTCGCAACGACAAGAACCTGGCGGCCGCCGCGGCCGTGGCCGACAAGCTGGCCCCGCCGGAGAAGTACGTCGATCCGCGCCGCGCCGACCCGCGCAACAACGTCCCCTCGGAACTGCGCCGCCAGCGCAACCGTCCGAACAAGGGCGGCGGCCAGGGCCAGAAGGCCCAAGGTCAGGGCCAGGGCAAGTCGGGCGGCCAAGGTCGCACCGACAACCGTGGTCGCAACGGCGGCGGTCAGGGTCAAGCCGCCCAGGGCCAGGCCCGCTCGGGCGGCGGCGACTTCCGCGGCCCCAAGCGCGCGGCCGCCCCGTCGGAACGCTGGAACCCGATCGACTAAGGCCCAGCGGCCGTTCGATCCCATCAGAAACGCCCGCCCCGGGAGACCGGGGCGGGCGTTTTCGTTTGGCGTCCAGCGGTGATCAGGGCCAGCGGCTTGACCCAAACAGCGCCTTGGCGGCCTGCTGGACGGGCAGAATCGTCGAGGTCCCATGCGCAAGTTCAATTCCCGCCCCACGGCCTTCGTGCTGGCCTCGACCATCCACGGCGCGATGCTGGTCAACCGGCACGACTATCATCGTCTGGCGGACGGCGGCGGCTACGGCGTCGGCCACCAATTGCTGGAGACCTCGGCCTTCGATCCGGAGGAGGTCAACGTCGTGCTGCAGCTGCTGGAGATGCGGCGCAGCCACTTCGGCGACGGGGTCATGGCGCTGGATTGCGGGGCCAATATCGGCGTGCACACGATCGAGTGGGCGCAGCTGATGCATGGCTGGGGCGAGGTCGTGGCCTTCGAGGCCCAGGAGCGGGTGTTCTACGCCCTGGCCGGCAACATCACGCTCAACAACTGCTTCAACGCCCGGGCCATCTGGGCGGCGATCGGCCAGGAAGCCGGGATCATCGCCGTGCCCGCCCCCGACTATTTCACGCCCTCCAGCTTCGGCAGCCTGGAGATCCGCCAGACGGCGACGACCGAGTTCATCGGCCAGGCGATCGACTACGCGGCGGCCCAGCCCACCCGGCTGATGGCGATCGACGACCTGGGCCTGACGCGCCTGGACTTCATCAAGATCGACATCGAGGGCATGGAGATGGACGCCCTGCTGGGCGCCCGGGCCACGATCGCGGCCTGCAGGCCGCAGATGCTGATCGAGCGGATCAAGGCCGACGAGGCCGCCCTGCGCGCCTTCCTGACCCAGCACGGCTACGCGGTGTTCGAGGCGGGCATGAACCTGCTGGCGGTGCACGAGACGGACCCGGCCAGGGGGCTGATCGCGGGGGGGTGAGGACGCTTGCCCCCTTCCCTCCCCTTCATGGGGAGGGTGGCCCGCGCAGCGGGTCGGGTGGGGCTTGCTGACTCTCTGCACCGATCCCCCACCCGTCGGCTTCGCCGCCACCCTCCCCACAAGGGGGAGGGAAAGCGGACAAGAAAACGCCCGCCCCGGTTTCCCAGGGCGGGCGTTTCCAGATCACCAAGCGCTCGGGGCTTAAACCAGCGCCCCGTGGCAGTGCTTGAACTTCTTGCCCGACCCGCAGGGGCAGGCGCCGTTGCGGGCGGTGAATTCCCAGCCTTCCGGCAGGACCGAGACCGGCAGGGCCTCGCGCTGCTCGGGCGACAGGCCCTCCGGAAGGGCGCCGGCCACCGCGACGTTCTCGCCGCTCAGCGGATCAAGGTGCACCTCGACCAGGCCTTCCGGCGAATGCAGCGGCTCGGGCTCGGCATAGGCGATCTCGACCGTCATCAGCCAGCGGGTGGTGTTGGTGCGCAGGTCGCCCAGCAGCTTCTCGAACAGCGAGAAGGCCTCGGTCTTGTACTCGTTCAGCGGGTCGCGCTGGCCGTAGCCGCGCAGGCCGATGACGTTGCGCAGGTGGTCCAGGTGCATCAGGTGCTCGCGCCACTGCAGATCGATCATCTGCAGCAGGAAGTTCTTCTCCACCGAGCGCATCTGCTCGGGGGTGATGATCACTTCGCGTTCGGCGGCGTAGGCGTCGGCGGCCTTGGTGATGCGCTCGCGCATCTCCTCGTCGCCGATGCCTTCCTCGGCGGCCCATTCCTTCAGCGGCAGGGTCAGGCCCAGGATCGCCTGGACGCGCTCGTCCAGGCCCTCGATGTCCCACTGCTCGGCATAGGCCTTGGGCGGCATGTAGCGGGCGACGAAATCGTCGACCACGTCATGGCGCATCTCGGTGATGATCTCCGAGAGGTCGGTCGCCTCCATGAACTCCTGGCGCTGCTCGAACACGGCCTTGCGCTGGTCGTTGACGACGTCGTCGTACTTCAGGAGGTTCTTGCGGATCTCGTAGTTGCGCTGCTCGACGCGCTTCTGGGCGGTGGCGATGGCGTTGTTCAGCCACTTGTGGGTGATCGCCTCGCCTTCCTGGACCCCGAAGGTGCGCATGATCGCGTCCAGGCGCTCGCCGGCGAAGATGCGCAGCAGGTCGTCCTCGCACGACAGGAAGAACTTCGAACGGCCCGGGTCGCCCTGACGGCCCGTACGGCCGCGCAGCTGGTTGTCGATGCGGCGGCTTTCGTGGCGCTCGGTGCCCAGGACGAACAGGCCGCCGGCGGCCAGGGCCTTGGCCTTGGCCTCGCCGATCTCGACTTCCAGCTCGGCGCGCTGGGCCAGTTCGTCCTCGTGGGTCGGGGTGATGCCCAGGCCCTTCTGCTGCTGGCGCCAGTTGGCCAGCCGCATGTCCATGTTGCCGCCCAGCTGGATGTCGGTGCCGCGGCCGGCCATGTTGGTGGCGATGGTCACCGCGCCGGGCACGCCCGCGTCGGCGACGATGCCGGCTTCCTGCTCGTGGAAGCGCGCGTTCAGCACCTGGTGCGGAATGCCCTTGTGCTTCTTGCCTTCCCATTCCCAGTCATAGGTCGACAGCAGCTTGGACAGCTCTTCCGACTTCTCGATCGACACGGTGCCGACCAGGATCGGCTGGCCGCGCGCGTGGCAGTCGGTGATCTGCTTGAGGATCGAGTCGTTCTTCTCGCGCTCGGTGCGATAGACCTCGTCGTCGTCGTCGATGCGCAGGACCGGGCGGTTGGTCGGGATTTCGCTGACGCCCATCTTGTAGATGTCGTCGAATTCCTGGGCCTCGGTCGCGGCCGTGCCGGTCATGCCGGCCAGCTTCTTGTAGAGGCGGAAGTAGTTCTGGATGGTCACCGAGGCCAGGGTCTGGTTCTCGGGCTGGATGTTGGCGCCTTCCTTGGCCTCGATGGCCTGGTGCAGGCCTTCCGAGAGGCGGCGGCCGGTCATCATGCGGCCGGTGAACTCGTCGATCAGGATCACCTCGCCGTCCTTGACGATGTAGTCCTTGTCGAACGTGTACAGCACGTTGGCGCGCAGGGCCTGGTTGACGTGGTGCACGACCGAGATGTTGGCGGCGTCGTAGAGGCCGGCGGTGTCCTCGGCCAGGTGGCCGCCCGCCATCAGGATCTCTTCGATGCGCTCCTGGCCTTCCTCGGTGAGGATGACCTGCTTCTGCTTCTCGTCGTGATCGTAGTTGGTCTTGTCCTTGATGAGCTCCTTCACCAGGAC
The DNA here is from genome assembly GCF_056406095.1 of Caulobacter sp. P1_D6. Lineage (NCBI taxonomy): Bacteria > Pseudomonadati > Pseudomonadota > Alphaproteobacteria > Caulobacterales > Caulobacteraceae > Caulobacter > Caulobacter sp. P1_D6. Next base: position 34,289 of record NZ_JBFUAW010000020.1, read on the forward strand.
GTCGATGATCTTGTAGAACTCGCTGCGGTCCTCGGTCGGGCCCGAGATGATCAGCGGCGTGCGGGCCTCGTCGATCAGGATCGAGTCCACTTCGTCGACGATGACGTAGTGGTGGCCGCGCTGGACCATTTCCTCGACGCTGTAGACGAGGTTGTCGCGCAGATAGTCGAAGCCGAATTCGTTGTTGGTGCCGTAGGTGATGTCGCTGCGATAGGCGCGCTGGCGCTCGCCCTGGCTCAGGCCGTTGACGATCACGCCGTACGACAGGCCCAGGAAGTTGTGGATCTGGCCCATCCACTCGGCGTCGCGCTTGGCCAGGTAGTCGTTCACGGTGATGACGTGGACGCCCTTGCCTTCCAGCGCGTTGAGGTAGGTGGGCAGGGTGGCGACCAGGGTCTTGCCCTCGCCGGTGCGCATTTCCGAGATGCCGCCGCCGTGCAGGACCATGCCGCCGACCATCTGGACGTCGAAGTGGCGCATGCCCAGCACGCGCTTGCTGGCCTCGCGGACCACGGCGAAGGCTTCGACCTGCAGGTCCTCGAGGGTTTCGCCCTTGGCCAGGCGGGCCTTGAACTCGTCGGTCTTGGCCTTCAGGGCCTCGTCCGACAGCGCGGCGTATTCCGGCTCCAGGGCGTTGATCTTCGCCACCTTGGCGGACATCGCCTTGACTTTGCGTTCGTTGGAAGAGCCGAAGAACTTTTTGGCGAAGCCGAGCATGAAGTGAGGGTTCCGGAGCGGGTGTCTGTGAGGCCGGCGCTAGGGCTTGAAGGCCTTCACTACGGTAAATTATAGGCGTCGAAGCTAGCGGGATTTCCACTTCTTGTACGCGCGCGGAGACTTAAGCACCGGCCTAGCGGGTGTCAACGCGAGGCGGGGGCCCATGGTTACGGTTTGCGCCCGGTTTAACCGCTTCGCGCGTTTTCCGATCCATATCGCGAAGCTGTTTCCTCTTGGCGATAAACCGCGCTAGAGCGCTGAGGGATAGTCAGCCGGAGATCGGCCCCAGATGAATATTGGTAAGCCTCGTGCGTATGGCCTCGCGGCCATCCTGGTCCTAAGCCTGTTGATCGCCGCCTGCGGCCGAAACAAGGCCGACGAGCGTCCGCCCGAGCCTGGAGACACCGCTGTCGCCCGGGTCGACGGGCACACGGTGTGGGCTTCGGACGTCAAGCGCGAGGCCGTGGCCCAGGGGCTGATCAGCGAGGGCGAGCCGCTGGACATCGGTTCGGACCTGTTCCGCCAGCGCCTGGACGAGGTGATCGACCAGAAGCTGCTGGCCTCCGAGGCCCTCAAGCAGAAGCTGGACAAGGATCCGGTGGCTCAGCGCCGCCTGGCCGCCGCGCGCGAGCGCATCCTGGGCGACATGCTGGTGGAAAGCGTCGTCGAGAAGGCCGTCAACGAGAACGCCATCCGCGGCCTCTATGCCGAGCAGCAGAAGCTGTCCAAGCGCTCGGAGGAGATCCGCGCCCGCCAGATCCTGGTCGGCAGCCAGGCCGACGCCGAGGCGGTCAAGAAGCTGCTGATCGCCGGCGCGTCGTTCGACGCCCTGGCCATGGAGCGCTCGACCGACCCGGCCACCCGCTTCAACGGCGGCGACCTGGGCTATTTCACCGTCGACGTCATGCCGCCGGCCTATGCCGGGGCCCTGCAGGGCGCCGAGAAGGGCGCGCTGGTCGGTCCGTTCCAGACCGAGGGCGGCTGGGCCGTGCTGCGCGTCGAGGACAAGCGCCTGGAGGAACCGATCACGCTGGAGGCCGCCCGGCCGCAGATCGTGCGCTTCCTGACCTATGACCAGGTCCGCGACCTGCTGGAGAAGCTGCGCGGCGGCTCCAAGGTCGAGATGCTGACCGGCAAGCCCCAGGACGTGCCCGGCGCCCCGCAGGAGCCGGCCTCGGCGCCTCCCGGCTCGGCCGACCAGGCCCCCTCCTCCGACCTCGACGACGCCCCGCCGGCGTCCGCTCCCGCCGCTCAAGCTCCGGCCAAGAAATGACCAAGACCCCTAAGCCAGCGGTCAAGAAGACCGCCAAGGCCGCTCCGAAAGCCGCCTCGAAGGCCGCGCCCGCCTCGACCCCGGCCGAGATCGTCGGCCAGGTCGGCGCCAGCGTCGGCCACACCCTGGAGCGGGCGCTGGACCCGCTGACCGCCGCCCTCAAGCGCGCTGGCCTGCGCCGCGCCCAGAAGGACGCCAGCCAGGGTTCGCCCGAAGCTGTCCAGGCCGCCAAGCCGGCCGTCGCCTCGCCCGCTCCGGGCAAGCCGGGCCTGGCCGTCTCGCCGCTGGCCGTGCCGTTCCCGACCATCCCGCCCATCGCCGGTGTGGAGATCGCCACCGGCCGCGCCGGCTTCTACAAGCACGCCCGCGAGGACATGCTTCTGATGCGCTTCGCCGAGGGCACCAGCTGCGCCGGCGTGTTCACTCGCCACGGCGTCGGCTCGGCCCCGGTCGACTGGTGCAAGCGCCAGCTGGCCGCCAGCAAGGGCGAGGATGTCCGCGCCCTGGTGGTCAACGCCGGCTGCGCCAACAGCTTCACCGGCAAGCCGGGGGCCGACGCCGTGCGCCGGGTGGCCACGGCCGTGGGCAAGCGCTTCGACTGCCGCCAGCGCGACGTGATGATGGCCTCGACCGGCGTGATCGGCGTCATCCTGGACGACAGCAAGATCATCTCGAACCTGCGCGAGGTGGAGACCCGCTTCACCGAGGACGCCTGGGCCGGCGCGGCCTCGGCGATCATGACCACCGACACCTTCCCGAAGGGCGCCTACGCCACGGCGGTGATCGACGGCCATGAGGTCCGGATCGCGGGCGTCGCCAAGGGCTCGGGCATGATCGCGCCCGACATGGCCACCATGCTGGCCTTCGTGGCCACCGACGCGGCCATCGCCCCGGCCGCCCTGCAGACCCTGGTCAGCCTCTACACCCGCACCACCTTCAACTGCGTGACGGTGGACGGCGACCGCTCGACCAACGACACCCTGCTGTTGTTCGCCACCGGCAAGTCGGGCGCGCCCAAGATCCACCGCGCGGGCGACCGCCGCCTGGCCGACTTCCGCGAGAAGCTGGAGGCCGTGCTGCTGGACCTGGCCCTGCAACTGGTCCGCGACGGCGAGGGCGCCAGCAAGTTCGTCAAGATCACCGTCAACGGCGCCGAGAGCCCGCTGTCGGCCCGCAAGATCGCCCGCACCATCGCCGAGAGCCCGCTGGTCAAGACCGCCTTCGCCGGCGAGGACGCCAACTGGGGCCGCATCGTCATGGCCGTGGGCCGCGCCGACGAGCCGGTCAATCGCGAGCGGATCAGCGTCAAGTTCGGCGACCTCTACGCCGCCCGCGACGGCCTGGTTTCAGCCGAGTACGACGAGGCGGCGATGAGCAAGTACGTCAAGAGGCAGGAGTTCGAGGTCTCGGTGGACGTCGGCGTCGGCAAGGGCTCGGCCACGGTGTGGACCTGCGACCTGACCAAGCAGTACGTGGCGATCAACGGGGATTACCGGAGCTAGGACTCCGCTCCTGGATTCCCAATAAAGAACCGCTCATCCCGGCGAATGCCGGGACCCAGATGGAATGGCTTTGAGGCTGACGCCAGGGACTCTGAGTCCTTCCAATCAGCCATACTGTTATGGGATCTGGGTCCCGGCATTCGCCGGGATGAGCGGATAGAAAAGGACAGGCTGATGTCTGACACCCCCATCGACCTCGCCGACATCGCCGACGCCTGCCGCGAGGCCGGCTACGTGGTCGCCGAGATCGATCGCGGCCTGGAAGTGTCCGGGTCCGACGACGGCGGGGCGTTCTACCTGTTCCCCGAGGGCGACTGGCTGCAGGTGCGCTGCCAGGTGTTCGACCAGGCCGACCTGGACCAGGCCCGCAGCCTGGACGCCCTGTTCGAGACGATCGCCCGCGCTCAGTTCCGGATGATCGGCTGCCGGTTCGGCTTCGACGTGCTGACCGGCCTGTGGCTGGTCGCCGACCTCTATCCGGGCTTCGAGCCCGAGCGCCTGCCAGCCGTGCTGGAGCAGCTGGCCTTCGTCTGGAGCTCGCTGGGCGAGGTGCTGGACGCCGCGCTGAAGGGGACCGTCGTCGACGAGGTCGCCCTGGACGCGGCCTTTGAGCTGGAGCCCGACGGGCGGCCGAACTAGACGGCTTTGGCCTTGGCCCGCAGCCACAGGCAATAGCCGACCGTCACCGCGATTCCCGCGATCAGCGCCGCGCACCCGCCGAACGTCGCCACCCGGATCGGCGCGAACACCCAGAGCGCGGCGTAGGCCAGACCGCTCAGCACCATGGACCAGCCGCCGACCCGCTTGGCCTGTTGCGCCCGGACGCTGGGGACGAAGGTCTTGGGCATGCGGTTGCCGTACCAGGCGACCATCAGTCCGTTGACGCCGATGACCAGCCTCAGGACCGTGTCGGCGTCGATAGCGCCCAGCCTGCGCGCCAGGGTCGCGCCCAGCGCCAGGGCGATCATGCCGCCGGCCCAGGCCAGGCCCTCGGTCATTTCCCGGTGGATCGTGTCCTTGCTCATCGTGCTGGCTCCTTCGTGGGTTCGGCCTGGGGCTCCTCCGCGCCCAGGCCGAACGAGTGGACGAAGCCCAGCAGCGCCTCTTCGAGCACCGAGAGCTTCAGGTGGTAGATCACGGACTTGCCGGCCTTCTCGGCGTGCACCAGCTCGGCCTCCTTCAACACCGCGAAGTGCGCCGACATCGTCGGCTTGGAGACGTCGAACTGGTCGCTGAGCTCGCCCGCGCTCATCGGTCCCTTGCGCAGGAGGTGCAGCACCCGCCGGCGGGTCGGATCGGAAAGGGCTTTGAAGACCTGGCTCATGATGAGACGATTAGCTAATCGTCGAAATGAGTCAAGAGGCGATCCGCGCGCGGCGGTCTGTCCGCCCTCATTGGGGGGCGGAGGACGCGCGCAGGACTCCTCTTCCCCCCTGCGGGGGAAGACGGCCGAAGGCTTGTAGGGGGCAAGTGTTCACCGCACCGCTTGAAACCCTCTTCCCAATCGCGTTCACATGACCCCGCACCAGGGGAGACGCCGCGCTTGACCGAAGCTCTGATCGTTCGCGGCCTCGACAAGACCTTCACCAAGCCGGCGGTCATGGACCTGGACCTCACCGTCCACGCCGGCGAGCTGTACGCCCTGCTGGGGCCGAACGGCGCGGGCAAGACCACCACCCTGCGGATGGTCGCGGGCCTGACCAAGCCCGACAAGGGCGAGATCAGCGTCTTCGGGATCGACGCCCGGGCCGATCCGGCCGCCGCCAAGGCGATCACCGCCTGGGCCCCGGACGAGGCCATGGTCTATGACCGGCTGACGCCGCTGGAATATCTGGAGTTCGTGGCCGGCCTCTGGAACGTCGAGCCCAAGGCCGCCAAGGCCCAGGCCGAGGCGCTGCTTTCGAAGCTGGGCCTGGCCGCCGAGGCCCGCACGCGCTGCGAGGGCTTCTCGCGCGGCATGAAGCAGAAGGTCGCCCTGGCCGGGGCCCTGATCCACGATCCCCGCCTGCTGATCCTCGACGAGCCCCTGACCGGCCTGGACGCCGCCTCCGCCCGCCTGGTCAAGGACATGCTGCAGGACCGCGTCCGGGCCGGGGGATCGGTGATCCTGACCACCCACATTCTCGAAGTGGCCGAACGGATGGCCGACCGCATCGGCATCATCGCCGGCGGCCGCCTGCTGGCCGAGGGCACGCTGGACGCCCTGCGGACCCAGGCCGGCGAGGGCAAGGGCGGCTCCAGCCTCGAAGACGTCTTCCTGCAGCTGACAGCGACCGACGCCGGAGCCGCCGCGTGACGCTGATCGCGCCGGGCTCGATCCTCTGGCTGTTGGCCCACGAGATGCGGATCTACTGGCGCAACTTCCGCGCCGGGCGGGCCGGCAAGGGCGCGCGGGGACTGATCAGCCTGATCGTCGTCGGGGCGATGATGCTGGGCGGCGGGGTGCTGGCGGCCCTAGGCCTGCATGACGTCGAGGTCCCGATCAATCCGATCTCGATCAGCCTGGCGGCCCTGGGCAGCCTGGTGATCTTCACCCTGATGCTGTCCCAGACCCTGAGCGCCTCGAGCGAGGCGCTGTACGACCGGGGCGACCTGGACCTGCTGTTCTCCTCGCCGATCGGGCCGGCCAAGGTGCTGTTCGTGCGCTCGCTGGGCGTGGCCGGCGGGGTGATCACCGTCTTCCTGCTGATCGTCACGCCGCTGCTGGGGCCGTCGGTCGTCTATGGCCATCCGGGCTGGATCGGGGTGTTCGGGGTGCTGGGCGCCCTGGCCCTGGCCTCGACCGCCGCCGGCCTGCTGCTGGCCATGGCCCTGTTCGCCCTGATCGGCCCGCGCCGCACCCGCACCGTGGCCCAGGTGCTGGCGGCCCTGGTCGGCGCCGCCTTCTTCCTGGTCAGCCAGACCCGCACGATCCTGGGCGCCCAGAAGAGCAACAGCCTGTTCGCCGAGATCACCCGCCAGGCCCAGGAGGGCCGGCTGCATCCGGCGCCGATCGTCAGCCTGCCGCTGCGGGCCATGCTGGGCGAGCCCCTGCCGCTGCTGGCCCTGCTTGCCGGATCAGCAGCGCTGTTCGCCCTGGCCGCCCTGACCCTGGGTCGGCGGTTCTCGGACTCCGCGGCCGCCACCCAGGGCAAGACCGCCGCCAGGCCGGCCAAGGCGACCCGCGGCGAGGCCCGCCGCGCCTTCGCCGCCGGCCCGTTCCTGGCCACCCTGCGCAAGGAGTTGCTGCTGATCGGCCGCGACGCGGCCCTGCTGTCCCAGGTGCTGCTGCGGGTGCTGTACCTGATCCCCACCGCCCTGGTGCTCAGCCGCAACGCCGTCCACGGGACCGGGCCGGCCCTGGCGGGCGGCGCGGGGGTGGTGGCGTTCCTCGCCGGACAGGTGGCCGGGAGTCTCGCCTGGATCACCCTGTCGGCCGAGGAGGCGCCCGACCTGCTGGCCGTGTCGCCGGCCAGAATCCGCACCCTGCGCCGCGCCAAGGTCGCCGCCGCCCTGATCCCCGTGGCGCTGTTCCTGCTCCTGCCGATCGCCGCCCTGACCTGGTTCCTGCCAGCCGCCGGCGCCTGGACGGCGCTGGGCGCGGCCCTGGCGGCCTGGAGCAGCGGCCTGATCAACATCTGGCATCAGCGGCCGGGCAAGCGGTCGGACTTCAAGCGGCGCGGCGGATCCTCGTGGATGGCCACCATCGCCGAAATGCTGGTCTCGGCCCTGGTGGCCGGGGCGACGGGGATCGCCGTGGCCGGATTCTGGCCCTGGGCCCTGATCCCGCTGGGCTTGGCGGGCGCGGCCCTGGTGAGCCTGCGGCGCAGCGACGCCCAGATCGCCCGCAACCTTCGTTTACGGTAAAGCTCCAATTAGGGTTTTACCTGATTGCGCGGCATTCCGACGCAGCTAGGCTCTATGTCGGGTCGGGGACATAGAGTTGAGTCGAGAGTATCCATGCCCGCCGTGCACACCACGTTCCGTTCGCAGAACCACCGGGGAGGCCTCCGCCAGGAGTCCAAAGCCTTGGTCGTGGCGATCAGCGTGCTGCAACTGGCCATGATCGTCCTCGTCTGGCTGCTGGCCCTGATTCCGATGGCCCTGCTGGCGTTGGGCGCCACGGTGGTCCAGGCGCTGAAGCCGGCGGCGGTGAAGACGACGGCGCCGACGACCGTCGATTCCTGAGACTGGACCGCCCACGCGGGACCAACATTCAGGCAAGCTTTCAATTCAGCCGTCATTCCCGCCCTTGTGGCGGGAACCCCTCTGTCCGTCGCAGGTGCGGTTGTGTGGCGCGCTGGCGCGCCAAGGCGTCTCACCGTCAGCTGAACCAGGGGTTCCCGCCACAAGGGCGGGAATGACGGTTGAAATGAGGGTGGTAACTGATCGACCAGCCCCAAGCGCTGTGTGTCGCCCCCTACCCGTCCAGCCCCGCCTCGATCCGGCACACCACGCCGTTCGGCTGGAAGTCGATGCGCGCCTCGCCCGACAGCTCGGCGGCCAGGCCGCGCTCGATCAGCCGCGAGCCGAAGCCGCGCCGGGTGGGCGGCGACACCGGCGGGCCGCCGCTCTCGGTCCAGGTCAGCACCAGCCGGGGATGAGCGCCGCCCGGAACCACGACCCACGAGATCCGCACCTGGCCCTCCAGGCTCGACAACGCCCCGTACTTGACCGCGTTGGTCGCCAGTTCGTGCAGGGCCATCGACAGCGACAGCGCCATGCGCGGCGACAGCCGCACCGATCCGCCCTCGGTGGTGAAGCGCCCGGACCCGCCGTGCAGGTCCTCCAGCCGGCCCAGCAGGTCCAGCAGGTCCGCCCCCTCCCAGTTCTCGCGGGTCAGCAGGTCGTGGGCCTCGGCCAGGGCGACGATGCGGGCCGAGAAGGCCTCCTGGGCCTGGGGCAGCGAGCGGGCCGCGTGGAAGGTCTGGGCGGCGATGGCCTGGATCGTGGCCAGCGAGTTCTTGACCCGGTGATTGAGCTCGTTGACCAGCAGCCGCAGGTGCAGCTCGGCCTTCTTGCGCTCGGTGATGTCGACGGTGGCGCCGACCACCCGCGCCGGCTTGCCGGCCTCGTCGAAGAAGCCCCGCCCCTTGGCCGAGATCCAGCGCTCCTGGCGGTCGTCGCGGCCGATCGTGCGGTACTCGACGTCGATGTCGGCGCGCTGGCCCGGATCCATCGCCGCCAGCAGGGCCTGGCGGGTGGCCTCGCGGTCGTCGGGATGCATGGCGGCGTAGAAGTCGTCCAGGCCGACGTCCGCTCCGGGCGTCATGCCGAACATGTCGTAGCCGCGTTCCGACCAACGCAGCAGGCGCTTGCGGACGTCGTAGTCCCAGGTGCCCACATTGCCCGCGTCCAGGGCCAGCGCCATGGTCGCCTCGCGCAGCACCTGGTCGGCCTCGACCTCCTTGCGGTCGCTGACGTCGGAGACCACGCCGACGATGCGCACGCATTGGCCGTCGTGGAAGAAGGCCCGGCCGAAGGTCTCGATCCAGCGCACCGCGCCGTCGTTGTCGCGCCGGATGCGGTATTCGCGATTGATGGTGTTGTCGCTGGCCGGGTCCATGGCGGTCCGCACGGCCTCCATCACCGACGGCAGATCGTCGGGGTGGACCAGGCGTTCGAAGGCGTCGAGCGGGTTCTCGATCATGCCGTCCGGCAGGCCGTAGATCTCGCGGCAGCGCTTGTCCCAGTAGCGCTCGCCGGTCTGGGGATTGTGGTCCCAGCGGCCCAGGCCGGCTGCGTCGACGGCGATGCGCAGGTCGGCCTCGGCCGCTTCCAGGGCCTGTTCGATGCGCTTGCGCTCGGTGATGTCGACCATCACACCGCGATGGCGGACCGCCCAGCCGTTGGCGTCGCGCTCGACCCGGCCGCGGGTCTGCACCCAGCGGATCGAGCCGTCTGCCTGGATCAGCCGGTACTCCTCGTCGAAATCACCGGTGTTCTTCAGATGGGTGCGCCCCGATTGAAGCATCCGCGCGAAGTCGTCGGGGTGCAGGGCCTTGCTGTATTCGGCCAGTGAGACGCCGGCGGCGGCCCGCTCGGGGTCCACATTGTGGAACACGGCGTAGCGGGCGTCGGCATAGACCTTGTCGGCGACGATGTCCCAGTCCCAGGTGCCCACGCCGCTGGCCGCCCTCAGGGCCAGTTGGTAGCGCTCCTCGCTGGCGCGCAGGGCCTTCTCGGCCCTCACCCGTCGGGTGACGTCGCTCAGGCCGATCAGCACCCCGCCAACCCCGGAGAGCGCGGCGGCGTCCGGCATCGGGCTCAGGCGGATGGTGAAATAGCCCTCGGTGACCGAGCCGTCCGGCTGGACCGTGGTCAGGAACAGGTCCTCGATCATCCTGCCGCCGCTGGCGGCGGCCAGGATCGCCCGTTCGGGCTCCTCGGAATCGGCGGCCGAGGTCGGCGGCGCCTCGGCGAAGGTCTTGCCCAGCATGTGGGGATGCCGCTCGCCGAGCATGGGCGCGTAGGCGTCGTTGTAGATCAGCACCAGTTCGGGGCCCCACCGCAGAGCGGTGGGGAAACAGCTGGCGACGATCATGTCGACGGCGAGGCTCAGGCTGGGCGACCACGTCTCGCGCGCGCCGAGCGGGGTTGCCGCCCAGTCGAACTGGTCGATCCGTTCGCGCATGTCGTCCGGCGCGAGCGTGTCGTCGGGTGCAGACGTGTCCGGGGCGAGCCCCTTGTCACGGGTGTCCACCATGCCCGTGTTCCTTCCCGGCCGCGATCAACGGCCAAGATGCAGCAGACCTCATGGCAGGCGGGGTTTCAAGCCGCGGCGCGGGAACGTGGGACTCTCATCCAACGAAAATCAGCCCGTTCCCACCTGCGAGGGCGGAAACGGCCGATCATTCATTCGGTTGCGGCGGCTGGCCGACAGTCGCGGCGGTCTTCCGCCCCTCGCTGCGCCAGGCCACCCAGGCCGCGCCCAGCAGGACCGCCGCCGCGATCAGGCCGGAGGTCCGCAGGCCCGCGGCGATCCGCTCGGGTCCGCCGGCCGCCAGGGCGCCCATCACAGCCACCCCCGCCGCGCCCGCCGCCTGGCGACAGGCGTTCAGCACGCCCGAGGCGGTGCCCGAGAAATGGCGGTCGACGCTGGCCAGCAGGGCGCTGGTCATGGCCGGCACGGCGGTTCCCATGCCGGCGGGGATCAGCAGGAAGCCGGGGATCATCGCCCAGAACGGGCTGTGCGCCGACAGCCGGCTGGTCAGGGCGTAGCCGAGCGCCGCCACCAGCACCCCGCCGGCCATGGTCCGCGCCGCGCCGAAACGATGGGCGATGCGCCCGCTCAGCAGGTTGGAGACGATGAAGGTCGCCGTCAGCGGCAGGAAGGCCAGGCCCGCCCGCACCACGTCGTAGCCCGCCGACCGCTGCAGGAAGAGGCCCAGCACGAAGATCACGCCGTAGTAGGTGAAGTTGACGGCGACCCCGATCACCACCGCCGACCAGACCATCCGGTTCTGGAACACCGCCAGCGGCACCGCCGGATGCGCGCTGCGCGTCTCGACCGCCAGGAAGGCCGCCGCCGCCGCGAAGCCGGCGACCAGGGCGCCGAGCACCAGCGGATCGCCCCAGCCCCGATGGCCGCCCTCGATCACCGCCCCGACCAGGCAGGCCAGGGCGACGAAGCCCAGGGCCTGGCCGGGCAGATCCAGCGGCCGCTTCTCGCGCGGCGGCACCTCGGGCACGAAGGCCAGGGTCAGGGCCGCGCCCAGCAGGCAGAGCGGCAGGTTGACCAGGAACACCCAGCGCCAGCCCAGGGCGCCGATCAGCAGGCCGCCGATCACCGGTCCGGCGGCGATCGACACCCCGCCGGCCGCCGTCCACCAGCCCACGGCCCAGGCCCGCGCCTTGTCGTCGCCGGCCGCGGCGTGGGTGATCAGGGCCAGGGACGGCGGCACCAGCAGGGCGGCGGCCGCGCCCTGGACGGCGCGCGACAGGATCAGCTGCAGGGCGTCATGCGCCAGGCCGCAGGCGGCCGAGGACAGGGCGAACAGCACCAGGCCCGTCAGGAAGGCCCGGCGCGGTCCGAACCGGTCGCCCAGCGCCCCGGCCGACAGCAGCAGCGCCGCCAGCAGCAGGGTGTAGGCGTCGACCACCCACTGCAGGCTGGCGGTCGGCGCGCCGAACTCGCGGCCGATGGCGTCCAGGGCCACATTGACGATGGTCACGTCCAGCTGGACGATCGTGAAGCCGAAGCTGGCGGCCAGCAGGATCATCGGCAGGCCGGCGGGACGGGCGGAGGACGCGACTCGGACGTTGGTCATGGGCCCGATCTTCGCCGAGGACGCCGCGGGATGTTACACGCAAGGATGAAGCATCGGGCCCATGCCTCCTCTATATTCCCTTCATCCCGACGAAAGTCGGGACCCAAGCCGAGCTTGGGGGAAGGTCACGGACAATCGATCATCCCAGGCCAATCCTGAGAGCCAGCTTGGGTCCCGACTTTCGTCGGGATGAGCGGAGTTTTTATTGTCATGGAAGCCAACATCGCCTCCCCCGCCGCCCTGATCGGCGATCCCAGCCGGGCGGCCATGCTGCAGGCCCTGCAGGACGGCCGGGCCCATCCGGCCGGGGCCCTGGCCTGGGCCGCCGGCCTGACCGCCCAGGCGGCCAGCAACCATCTGACCAAGCTGGTCGACGGCGGGCTGGTCAGCGTCGAGCGCGAGGGCCGCCATCGCTACTACCGCCTGGCCAACGCCGAGGTCGCCCACGTGCTGGAGGCCCTGGCCGTGCTGGCCGCGCCCGTCCGCTCGCTGGAACAGCCGCGCTCGCCCCTGGCCCGCGCCCTGCGCGACGGTCGCTGCTGCTACGGCCACCTGGCCGGCCGGCTGGGCATCGCGGTGACCGACGCCCTGGCGGCCCAAGACATCATCCGTCCGGTCGAGGGCAAGCTCTACGACGTCCCGCCCGCCGGCCGCGCCTGGTTCGAGGACCTGGGCCTGGACCTGGACGCGATGCGCTCCAAGCGCGGCGCGGCCCGCCAGTGCCTGGACTGGACCGAACGCCGCCACCACCTGGCCGGCCCGCTGGGCGTGAGCCTGCTGAGCCGCATGGTCGCCCTGGGCTGGATCGAGACCGTCGCCGGCAGCCGCGCCGCCCGGCTGACGACGCTGGGGCGGGAGGAGCTGCGCCAGCGGCTGGGGGTAGATCTGGAAAGCATCGAAGGGCGTCAGGCGGCCTAAGGCCCTTCCCTCCCCCTTGTGGGGAGGGTGGCCCCGAAGGGGTCGGGTGGGGGAGCCGCCGCACCGAGTTCTCTGGAGCGACGCCCTGCACCGCTCCCCACCCGTCGGCTTCGCCGCCACCCTCCCCAAAAAGGGGAGGGAAGGCGCCTGTTGGTTAGGCGCGAACACGATTGTCATGACTTCCCAGAAGATGTCCCACGCCGAGACACATCTCAGCATTGATAGTGCGTCATCCCGGGAGCCCCGCCATGCCCGACTTCAAGCTCGCCCTCGCCCCGAACCAGCTGACCCAGACGATCAATCCGTGGTCCTGGACCTTCGGTAATTTCAGCCTGCTCAGCATCAACCTGGGAACCTCCAAGGCGCCCGAGGTCGAGACCCGGGTGCTGAACGAGGTCGGCACCTACGGCCGGCAGCTGGGCCGGATCGGCGAGGCGCTGGCCGCCGTCGCCGCCTGGGCCGAAAGCCAGGGCATGCCCGAGACCAAGGCGATCCAGGAGCTTCGGCTGCAGTTGGAGCACATCGACATCATCCGCCGCGAAGAGGGCCTGTCGGCCGCCCTCCCCGCCGCGACGGCGCCGATGGAAGGGGCGAAGGCCTAGGCGGTCGCCGCGCGCCGCAGGTCGCTGAGCCGCTTGCCGCCCCGGAAGCCGGCCCAGAACAGCGCCAGGCACGCCACATCGACGACGATCGCCAGGACGTTGCGCCACATCGGGACCATGGCCGCCGTGGCCGCGCCGCCGTTCAGGAGACCCAGCAGCAGCGTCAGCAGGCCGTAGGCGGTCAGCAGGCCCAGGATCAGCGGGATCACCAGGTTGGGCTTCCTCCACTGCACCACGCCCACCACGACGATCACCAGGGCGAAGATCAGGCTGGTGACGGCGGTGATGTAGACGAACTGCGGCGTCATCATCGTCAGGGCCGCCTCCGCCGTGGCGCTGCCCTCGCCATAGAGGGCGACCGTGGCCGCGCGCAGCTTGACCAGATAGGCGTCGGCGGTGAGCAGCATGTTCAGGGCCGCCGCCGCGCTGGGCACGGCCATCACGAACGCGCCCCAGGCGCCGGCTCGCGCGGCCGCCCGCGCCTCGTCCTCGGTCTTGACCGGCTTGGTCGGATTGATCGACTGCAGAAACGCGTTCACGCAAAACCCCTCGAAAGCTTCACCGCACCATCGAGGGTTGTCCGGAAGCGGTCAATGGGCCGCCGGGGTCAGGCCGCCTCGACCCCGAACTGCAGCCGGGCCAGCTTGGCGTAGAGGCCGCCCTGGGCCGAGAGCTCGGCGTGGGTGCCCTGCTCCACGACGCGGCCGTCCTCCATGACCACGATGCGGTCGGCCTTCAGCACGGTGGCCAGGCGGTGGGCGATGACCAGGGTCGTGCGCTGGCTCATGGCGTCGTGCAGGGCCTTCTGGACCAGGCGCTCGTTCTCGGCGTCCAGGGCGCTGGTGGCTTCGTCCAGCAGCAGGATCGGGGCGTTGCGGACCAGGGCGCGGGCGATGGCCAGGCGCTGGCGCTGGCCGCCCGACAGGGTCTTGGCCCGCTCGCCGACCGGGGTGTCGAAGCCCTGCGGCAGGGCGTTGATGAAGCCCGTGGCCTGGGCCGCGTCGGCGGCGGCGCGAGCCTCGGCCTCAGTGGCGTCCTCGCGGCCGAAGCGGATGTTGTCCAGGGCCGAGCCCGAGAACAGCGGCGAGTCCTGGGCGACCAGGGCCATGCGCTCGCGCACCTCGCCCGGATCGGCGGCGCGCAGGTCGACGCCGTCCAGCCGCACCACGCCCGCCTGCGGGTCGTAGAAGCGCAGCAGCAGCCGCAGCACCGTGCTCTTGCCCGCGCCCGAAGGACCGACCAGGGCCACGGTCTCGCCCGGCTTCACGACCAGGTCGAAGCCCTTCAGGGCCGGCAGGTCCGGACGGCCGGGATAGGCGAAGGTCACGCCCTCGAAGGCGATGCCGCCCCGGGCCGGGACCGGCAGGGTCTGGGGCTTCTCGGGCGCGGCGATGCCGGGCTCGGAGTTGAGCAGGTCGGAGATCCGCTCCATGGCGCCGGCCGCCTTCTGCACGTCGCCCCAGACCTCGCCCAGAGCGCCGACCGATCCGGCGGTGAACACCGCCAGCATGGCGAACTGGGCCAGGGTGCCCGGCGTCATCTCGCCCGACAGCACCAGGTGCGCGCCGACCCACAGCAGCAGGGTGACGCCGCAGAACGCCAGGGCCATGACCACCGCGGTCATGCTGGCGCGGGCGTTGACCCGCCGGATGGACGCCTTGTAGGCCGCCTCGACGGCGCCGCCGAACCGGTTGTCGGCCGCGCTCTCGCGACCGAAGGCCTGGACGGTGTCCAGCGCGTCCAGGCTCTCGCCGGCATAGCCCACCGCGTCGGCGAACTTGTCCTGGGCGCTGACCGACAGCTTGCGCACGTTGCGGCCCAGCAGGAAGATCGGCGCCAGGATCACCGGCACCATCAGCACGATGAAGCCCGCCAGCTTGGGGCTGACCACGGCCATGTAGCCCAGGCCGCCGATCAGGCTGAGGATGTTGCGCAGGGCGACCGAGACGCTGGTGCCCACCAACTGCTCGACGATGGTGATGTCGGTCGTCATCCGCGACAGCACCTCGCCGGTGCGGGTCTTGAGGAAGAAGGCCGGGTCCAGCTTCAGGGTGTGGCCATACAGCGCACGCCGCAGGTCGGCGACCACGCGCTCGCCCAGGCGGGTGACGAAGAAGAATCGCAGGGCGGTGGCCACGGCCAGCAGCAGCGCCACCGCCGCCAGGCCGATGAAGGCGCTGTTGACCGCGTCGCCCGAACCCTTGGTGAAGCCCTTGTCGATCACGCCCTTGAAAGCGCCCGTCAGGCCTAGGGTCGCGCCGGTCGAGAACAGCAGGAAGAAGCCGGCGGCCAAGGCGTCGCCGACGTGGCGGCGCACGAAAGGCAGCAGATGGGCCAGCGGACGGATGTCCTTGCGGCGGGGACGTCGGTTGGCCGCTTCGGCCAGATTCTGCACCAGCTCCGCGCCCGCGCTCGGCCTGCCTTCGGCCGAAATCTCGCCCGCGTTCACGTCGCTCATCAACTGTCCCTTGCCAAATTCGCGCGCTTTCTTTATAGCCGCGCGTCTCCGAGAGCCACCCGCAAGGTTTGGCGCCCGCCCACATTACGCCGCCTCAAGTCGGTTGGATCGCCCGATGAAACAAGACATTCACCCCGACTACCACTTCATCACCGTCACCATGACCGACGGCACGTCCTATCAGACCCGTTCGACCTACGGGAAAGAAGGCGCGACCCTGGCGCTGGACATCGATCCGCGCGTCCACCCGGCCTGGACCGGCGGCAACAGCGCCATGCTGGACCGCGGCGGCCGCGTTTCGCGCTTCAACGCGAAGTTCGCCGGCTTCACCGCCAAGAAGTAAGCGTTTCACGCTTCTCGCCGTAAGGGCGACGAAAGGCCGGTTCCGCGTTAGCGGGCCGGCCTTTTCTGTTTTGGGATACTCCTCCGCCCCCTGTGGGGGCGGACAGACCGCGAAGCGGTCAGGTGGGGGCAAGTAGGGGACGGCAAGGCCGACAGAGGTTAGCGGTCGTGCGGCTAACACTTGCCCCCTCCGGGCCTTCGGCCCTCCTCCCCCAGAGGGGGAAGAGGGTGAGCTAGACGCCGAACGCCGCGCTGAGGCGGTCGAAGTGGGCCTGCACCGGGCGCGGGGCTTCCTCGTTGGCCGAGGCTTCGACGTACATGCGCTTGTCCAGGTGGCGGACGCGCTCATAGAGCCGCTCGGAGCGCTGCAGCAGATTGACCAGACCGAAGGGCAGGTCCTCGACGGCGGCGGGCTCGCCGCTTTCCAGGCCGAGGCGATAGTTCTCGGCGCAGGCGGCCTGGGCCTCCATCTCGCCTTCCTTGACCGCGCGCTGGACCAGCAGCCACGAGGCCACCTGCATCAGGCGCGTGGTCAGGCGCATGCTTTCGCTGGCGTAGGCCAGGGCGGCGTTGCGCGAGAGGATCTTGCTGTCGTGGCGGCCGGCTCCGTCCAGATAGGCGGCGGTCTCCTCGACCAGCGTCATGCCTTCCTCGAAGGTGCGGTCAAACAGCTCGGAGCGGGCGAAATCCTGGATCACGCCAGCACGCCAGGGGGCCTGGGCCACGTTCAACTCGGTCATAGCTACTCATTGCCCCTTCGAAAGGCCGCGAGACCGTCTCGCCAGACCGAGGGACTGCAACCCCCGTGCCAGACGTGATCGTCCCGTTTCGCGACCGCCCCTCCCCCAAAGTCCGACCGAAAGCCGATTATCCGAGTCAGGCGAGCTGGAGAGTCCGCCTGTAGCGTAAACCGATCGTTAGTCTAGGCGACCAAACAGCGCATTGGCCGCGTCCCGTCCCGCCTTTTTCTTGGTCAGCTGGGCGCGGGTGCGGGCGATTTCCGCTTCCAGCGCCTCGATCCGCTCTTCCAGCTCGGCCACGCCATAGGTGTCCAGGTCTTCATGCGTGGTGGCGTTGAGCGCATCGCCGCGGAAGGCGCGCGGCTCGACCGGTTCTTCGATCATCGGATCGGTCTCCCTTTGCTCGACCCCTTTTCGATCCGGCATCTGACGCCTACCAAGGGCGCGACGCAAGCCTCACGGGATGTTCCACCATGTCCGAGACCATGACCGCCATCGCCATCGAAGGCGGCAAGGGGGCGGCCGACGCCCTCCGTCCCGAGACCGTGGAACGCCCCGTACCGGGCCCCGGCCAGATCCTGATCCGCGTGCGCGCGGCGGGGGTGAACCGCCCGGACCTGTTGCAGCGCCAGGGTTTGTACCCGCCGCCGCCCGGCGCGCCGACCACCCTGGGCCTGGAGGTCGCGGGCGAGGTGGAAGTCGGATCGGGTCGCTGGAAGGCCGGCGACAAGGTCTGCGCCCTGCTGGGCGGCGGAGGCTATGCGCAATACGCCGTGGTCGACGCCCGCCATGCGCTGCCCCTGCCGGAAGGCTTCGACTTCGCCCACGCCGCCGCCCTGCCCGAGACGGTGTTCACGGTGTTCGCCAATGTGTTCGAACATGGGGCGCTGAAGCTTGGCGAGACCCTTCTGATTCATGGTGGGACGTCCGGTATCGGGACAACGGCGATCGCCATGGCCAAGGCGCACGGCGCGCGGGTGATCGCCACCGGCCGCGGCGCCGACAAGAAGGCCCAGGCCCTGGCCCTGGGCGCCGACGTCGCCGTCGACGCCAAGACCGAGGACTTCGCCGAGGTCGCCAAGGCGGCCGGCGGGGTCGACGTGGTGCTGGACATGGTCGGCGGCCCCTACTTCGACAAGAACCTCGACGCCCTGAACACCGGCGGCCGCATCGTCTACATCGCCGCCCTGGCCGGGCCGGTGCTGGAGGTGCCGGTGATGAAGATCATGCAGAAGCGCGCGGTGCTGACCGGCTCGACCCTGCGTCCCCGCTCGGCCGACGAGAAGGCCCGCCTGGCGGCCGAGATCGAGCGCGTGGTCTGGCCGTGGATCGCCGCGGGCAAGCTCAAGCCGGTGATCGACGCCACCTTCCCCCTGGAGGACGCGTCGGCGGCCCACGCCCACCTAGAGGCCGGCGAGCACGTGGGCAAGGTGGTGCTGCTGGCCTGACCCGAGAACCCGCGCGGGCTCGACGGCGTTGGTCACACATGCGCCATCCTTGCCCCCGCATCGGCTGTTCCGGCTGGACCTATGACCACTGGCGGGGACCGTTCTATCCCGAGACGGTCAAGCTGAAGGATCGTCTGCGCTATTACGCCAGCCGGTTCGACACGACCGAGATCAATGGCAGCTTCTATCGCCTGCCCACCGAAAAGGTCGTCGCCGC
The DNA here is from genome assembly GCF_056406095.1 of Caulobacter sp. P1_D6. Taxonomy (NCBI): domain Bacteria; kingdom Pseudomonadati; phylum Pseudomonadota; class Alphaproteobacteria; order Caulobacterales; family Caulobacteraceae; genus Caulobacter; species Caulobacter sp. P1_D6. The sequence goes on from NZ_JBFUAW010000020.1 coordinate 52,755, forward strand.
CTGGGCCGAACAGGTTCCAGCCGGCTTCTGCTTCGCCTGGAAGGTCTCGCGCTACATCACCCACAACAAGAAGCTGAAGGATTGCCGCGACAGCGTCGACTTGGTGTTCGGCCGGATGAAGCCGCTGGGCGATAAGGCCGGCCCGGCCCTGGTGCAGCTGCCGCCGATGCTCCACCGCGACGACGAGCGGCTGAAGCGGTTCCTGGGATGGCTGCCGAAGGGCTACCGCGTCACCGTCGAGTTCCGCCACGCCAGTTGGTACGAGGACGCGGTGTTCGACATTCTTCGCGACCACGGCGTCGCCTTTTGCGTCTCGGACCACCACGACGCCCCCTCGCCGTGGCTGGCCACCGCCGACTTCGCCTATGTGCGCGGTCATGGTCCCGGCGGGCGCTATCACGGGCGATATTCCGACGCCGAACTGAAGGCCTGGGCCAAACAGGTCGACGATTGGCGCGACCAGGGCAAGACGGTGTTCAGCTATTTCGACAACGATGTGAAAAGCGCCGCGCCCGCGGATGCGGACAAGTTGATGTCCCTCGTCAGTAAAAGCGTCGCCGATGGCGCGGATCCGCTTGGCGCGTGACGGCTCCGCTAGACCGGTACCTGGAGACCGATGCGACTTTACACCTCAGCGGCGCGACGCACCCTGTTGGAAACTTCCGCCAGGGAACATGCTATTAACCACTAGGTCTTCCAGGTTAGCTCCATGTTGGCTTTAGATGATGGCGGTTTCGCGCCGCGCATGCTCGAGAACGCCGAACAGCGCGGCGGCGTGGCCATGAACGGCAAGCCCAGCCTGACCATAGAGCAGGCGGGACTTCACCTCGTCGGCGGCGAACCCGGATGGTCGGCGGCCTTGGGCCAACCCGCGACGGTCAGCTACGCCTATCGCTCCACCGCCCCGTCCACCATGCCGCAGGACACCAGCGGATTTTCGCGCTTCAACGCCGCCCAGATCGCCCAGGCCGAACTGGCGCTGCAGTCCTGGAGCGACGTGGCCAACATCACCTTCGTCCGCGCCGGCTCGGGGAGCGGCGGGGAGCAGGCATATTCGAATTCGGCCTCGATCCTGTTCGCCAACTTCGCGACGGGCGCGCCCGGAGCCGCGGCGTTCGGCAACTATCCCGGCAATCCCAGCTTCGGCTCGTCGTCCGGCGACGTATGGGTCAAGAGCTCGCTGGCTTACAACGCCCAACCCACGCAAGGCAATTACGGCGGCCTGGTGCTGGTCCACGAGATCGGCCACGCCATCGGCCTGGCTCACCCGGGCGACTATGACGCCGGGGACGGCGTCACGATCACCTACGCCCAGAACGCCGAGTATTTCGAGGACTCGCTGCAGTTCACGGTGATGAGCTATTTCGACGAGGACGAGACCGGCGCGGCGTTCAACGGCGCCTATGCCGCCTCCCCGATGCTGGACGACATCTCGGCCGCGCAGTGGGAGTACGGCGCCAACACCGCCACGCGCACGGGCGACACCGTCTATGGCTTCAACTCGAACGCCGGTCGCGCCGTGTTCGCCGCGGTCAGCGGCGCCTCGAAGCTGATCTTCGCCGTCTGGGACGCCGGCGGCGTCGATACGTTCGACTTCTCGGGCTACTCGGTCAGCCAGACCATCGACCTGCAGCCCGGGCATTTCTCCAGCGTCGGCGGCCTGGTCGGCAACGTGGCGATCGCCCTGAACGTCGGCATCGAGAACGCGATCGGCGGTTCCGGCGTCGACACCGTGACCGGCAACGCCCTGTCCAATTGGCTCGAAGGCCTGGGCGGCGGGGATCTGCTGTCCGGGCTGGCGGGCGACGACACGCTCTTCGGCGACGACGGCCCGGACCAACTCTACGGCGGCGACGGCAACGACCACCTGAACGGCGGTCGCGACGGCGACTTCATCGACGGCGCCGCCGGCTACGATATCGTGCGCTATGACGACGCCTCGAGCGCGGTGACGGTCAATCTGGCGATCGGCGCCGGGGCCGGCACGGCGGCGGGCGACAGCTACGTCTCGATCGAGGGCGTGGTGGGATCGAACTTCAGCGACCTGCTGGTCGGCGACGCCGGCGACAACGTTCTCTATGGCCAGGCCGGAGACGACGCCGTCTTCGCTGGCGGGGGCCGCAACAGCCTCTATGGCGGCGCGGGCGGCGATCATCTCTATTCCGGAAACGGCGCCGATCTGATGGACGGCGGAGACGGCTACGACCTGGTCCGCTACGACCTGGCCGGCGGCGGCGTGGTCATGGACCTGTCGCGCCAGGGCGGCTTCGGCGGCGAGGCCGACGGCGACGCCTATCTCTCGATCGAGGGCGTGGTCGGCTCGGGCTTCGCCGACATCCTGACCGGCGACGCGGCGGCCAACATCCTCTACGCGCTGGCGGGCGACGACATCCTCTATGCGCTGGCGGGCGCCGACCAGCTGTTCGGCGGCGACGGCAACGACTTCCTCTACGGAGGGTTCGGGTCCGACCTGCTGGACGGCGGAAACGGCTATGACATCGCGCGCTTCGACAGCGCCGGCCTGGCCTTCATCATCGTCGACCTCAAGAACGGCGTGACCAACGACAACGACCACATGACCTCGATCGAGAGCATCGTCGCCACCAATCAGGCGGATATTCTGTACGGCGACGACGGCGGCAACATCATCTACGCCCTGGCCGGCGACGACCGACTGGTGGGCGGGGCCGGCGACGACGCGCTCTATGGCGGCTCGGGCGCCGACCTGTTCGCGTTCGACAGCGGGTCGGGCCGCGACCTGGTCGCGGACTTCCAGGCGGTCGGGGCGGGCCACGACGTCATCGCCGTCGAACGCAACGTCAACGGCTCCGGCATCACGGACGTCGCGTCCCTGATGGCCCACGCCCAGGACGGAGCGGCCGGCGTCCTTCTCGACCTGGGCGGCGGCAACGGCGTCACCCTGCTCGACGTCCATCTCGCCAGCCTGACCAGCGACCTGTTCGCGTTCTACTGATCGCGGGAGCCCGCCCAGACGTCCGGTTGTCTGATCCCCGTTCCCTTTCTTCGAGAACCGCATTATAGCTCCAGGCTGAACATCCCGCCCGGCCGCAAGGTCGGGCGCCGTCATTTCTGGAGCCCCTCATGGCCGACATCCTGATGCCCAAGGCGACCGCCGTCTGGCTCGTGGAAAACACGTCGCTCACCTTTGAACAGATCGCCGACTTCTGCGGCCTGCACCCGCTGGAAGTCGCCGGCATCGCCGACGGCGAAGTGGCGCGCGACATCCGCGGCGCCGATCCGATGGGCAACGGCCAGCTGACCCGCGAAGAGCTCGACAAGGCGCAGGCCAACGACGCCTACCGCATGAAGGCCCAGGTCAGCCGCCACGCCGAACTGCTGAAGCCGCAGAAGAAGGCCCCGCGCTACACCCCGGTGTCGCGCCGCCAGGACCGTCCGGACGCCATCGCCTGGTTCCTGCGCCACCACCCCGAGGTGACCGACGCGCAGATCTCCAAGCTGCTGGGCACCACCAAGTCGACCATCGAGCAGGTCCGCGCCCGCACGCACTGGAACGCCGCCAACATCAAGCCGGTCGATCCCGTGACCCTGGGCTTGGTCGGCCAGCTGGAGCTGGACGCCCTGGTCAAGAAGGCCGCCGAGAAGAAGGCCAAGGACGATCTGAAGAAGGGCATCCTGCCGGAAGACCCGACCCTGCGTCCGGCCTCGGAGACCAGCGCCCTACCGGAAGATCACGAGGACGAAGAGGCCGCGATCCGCAAGGGCCGCATCGAGCCCAAGGCCGAGGACGTGTTCGGCAAGTCGACCTACGTGGCCGACGACGAAGAGGACGACGAGGACTAAAAGTCCTCGCAGCCAAGCAAAAGGCCCGCCCCGTTTTCACACGGAGCGGGCCTTTCTGTTTTCGGCCTCCTCTGGCGGCCACCGCCATTCCGACGCGGCGATGGCTAGAGGGGGCTAGTGAAGTCGCGCCCTAAGGCCTTCGATCTCCTCCTTGAGCCTGAGCTTCTGCCGCTTCAACTCCCTGAGTAGGGAGGTGTCGCTGACGGGACGACGGGTCTCCTCCTGGATCGTGCGGTCGAGGTTCTCGTGACGGGACCCAAGCTCGCGGATACGGGATTCGATGGCCATGGCTGTCGGCTCCTTGCTGGTGGAGATCGAAGTCAACACCCGCTGTTCGAAGCTGTCAGATCACATATGATTGCAATGGGCGGCGCTTGACGCGGCGCCGCTTGCTCCCAAGACGGACGAAAATTCACCATGTCGGACCTGTCGGCCCCCTCCAAGGCACCCTCCGAAAAGCCTCGTCTCGTCGTCGGAATCTCAGGCGCGTCAGGGGTTGTCTATGGCCTGAGGGCCCTGGACGCCTGTCGCGAACTGGGGGTGGAGAGCCACCTGGTCCTGTCGAAATCGGCCGCCCTGACCCTGGTGCAGGAGACCGGATTTTCCGTCGGGGAGGTCAATGACAAGGCGGACGTCGTCCATCGCGTGGGCGACATTGGGGCAGCGATCGCGTCTGGGTCGTACCGCACGCTCGGCATGATTGTGGCCCCCTGCTCGGTGCGCACCATGAGCGAGATCGCCACCGGCGTAACGGCTTCCCTGCTGACCCGGGCCGCCGACGTGACCCTGAAGGAGCGCCGGCCGCTGGTGCTGATGGTGCGCGAGACGCCGCTGCACCTGGGCCACCTGCGCACCCTGACCAAGCTGGCCGAGATGGGCGCGGTGATCGCCCCGCCCCTGCCCGCCTTCTACGCAAAACCGCAATCGATCGCTGAGATGGTGGACCAATCGGTGGGCCGCGCGTTCGACCTGTTCGGCCTGTCCTGGCGACCGGTCAAGCGCTGGGGCGAAGACCTGGCGACGATCACTGGAGAGGCCTGAAACAGGCCTGGGGGTTAACGAAGATGCGGCTTTGGCAGTGGGCCCTGGAGGTCTATGCGCGACCGTCTGTCGCAGAGGCGTGCCTGTCGCTGCAGGACGGACACGGCCAGAACGTGCCCTACCTGCTGTGGGCCGCCTGGCGGGCCAGCGAGGGTCGCGCCGCCGACGCCCGGGAGGCCGCCCGGCTGGTCAAGCGCTGGGACGCCGAGGTCGGCTCGCCCCTGCGCGCCGTCCGCCGCACGATCAAGCCAGCCTGGCCCGGGATCGACGACGGCGCCCGCGAGGATTTCCGCAACGCGGTCAAGGCCACCGAACTGCACGGCGAGAAGGTGCTGATGGAAAGCCTGGAGGCGCTCAGCGGCGAACCGGGGGCGAAGCTGGACGTGTTCGACACCCTGCTGGAGGCCGCCCGCGCGTCCGGCGATCCGCCGCGCGAGAGCGCCCTGCGCGCCCTTTCCGACGCGCTTGGCGGCCCCTTGGCGTGATACCCTTTACCGACTGTCAGGCTTTGCTATCTATCACCGCCCCCTTGGGGATCATCGGGCCACGACAGCAGGAGCGTCCATGAACGACGACGACGCTTCAGACGACAGCGACATCGCCATCGAGCGGCGTCTGGCGACCTTGCGCGAGGAACATCAGGACCTCGGCGACGCGGTCGCGGCCCTCGAGGAACGCCCCCTGCCCGACATGCTGCAGATCGCCCGCCTCAAGCGCCGCAAGCTGGCCCTGAAGGACGAGATCGTACGGCTGGAAGACCAGCTGATGCCGGACATCATCGCCTAGGGCTACGGCGCGGCCTTGAGCCAAACGTTGTTGCGAAACACGATGCGGCCGTTCTCGCGCACCGACAGGATGATCAGGTGCGGCGCCGTCGCGCCCAGCCAGCTCGGCGGGTACTGGGCCGCGATATAGCGGATCTCCGTCGAGCGGCCACCAAGATCAGGCGCGGGCGTTCCCCCGCGATAGGCCAGGCACGTATTGAGGGGCAGGCCGCGGCCGTTGCGGAGCGGATCACAGTAAAAGATGTACTTTCGCCCGTCCTCGCCCTCGAAGCCGTAGCCCCCGACGCTGTCGGTCGCCGTGGTATGAACGGTGAACGCCCCTTGGACGGCATAGGGGCCCGTAACCTTTGGCGTCTTGCCGCCCACCCGATTGGCGTGCAGGTACGCGATCGGTCCGAGGATCGCGGCGACCAACAAGATCGGTCCAACGACACCCCAGAAACGTCTCATGCCGTCCGTCATGTTCAGGCGACCGCCACCGTCGCTTCGTGGCCCACCGGGAAATTCAGCGAATTGGCCACGAAGCACTTGGCGTTGGCCTCGTGGTGCAGGGCCAGGGCCTTGGCCGGGTCGGAGCCGGCGGCGATCGTCACCTGCGGCCGCAGGACAGCGCTCTCGAAGCGGCCGCCGCCGGTCTCGTCCTCGACCATCACCGCCGTGGCCGCGTCGCGATAGGCGGTGACGACCACGCCGTTCACGGCGCACAGGTGGAGGTACCAGAGTTGATGGCACGCGGTGATCGAGGCCAGCAGCAGTTCCTCGGGGTTCCAGCGCGCCGGATCGCCCCGGAAGCTGGGATCGGAGGACCCGAGCAGCGCCGGCTTGCCCTCGGCGGCGATCTCGTAGGCCCGTTCATAAGACCGGTAGCTGGCCGTGCCCTCGCCGGTATTGCCCGTCCAGGTCAGGGTCGTGACGTAGCGGTGCGACTTGGACATGGAGCCTCCTGGCGACCTATTTGATGGCGAACTTGGCCGCTGTTTCGTCGGGTGCGGCGGTCATCGCCTTGTAGAACATCACGCCATAACGGCATGACTGACCGTCGTCGCCGGCGGTGGCTTCCGCCGAGAAGATGACATCGGCTTCCTGCGCGGAGCCCCCTTGTTTGACGATCAAAGCCTTAAGTCTTGTGACGTCCTCGGTATCCAAGGGCGTCCGCGATGTTGGCCTGTCGCGTCCCGCTCCAGCGGCGTCGGCGAATGTCGCGAGGTTCTCGTAGAACAAGGTCGTGGCCAGAGGATCCCGGGCCGGATCGAAACCAGACAAGTCGCCGCCTCGAGCCATCACGGCGCAAGTCGCCACATCGGAAGTCGCCAGGTATTGGATCAGCTTGGCGCGCGAGCGTTGCATGCGGGCAAGCTGCGACGCGGGGGCCTGGCGTGCGAGAGGCACCGCCCCCAGGGTGTGCTCCTGGATGAAACGCCCGGAGATCGGGGCCAAGTCTTCATGCTTGAGCGTCGCGTTGGCGTATTCGACGACGAACGCCTGATACTCAGCGGGAAAATTGCGCTTCAACGCCTTCCAAGCGACCTTTGACTGGCCGCTCTGGAAGCTGCGATCAGTCTCCTTGACCGCCCATGCTGGGTCGATCAGCGAGAAATCGGGTTTGGCCTGCTGAGCGATGGCCGGAGAAGCGATCGCGAACCCCAGGACAATCAACAGGGCCTTGAACATGGTGTTTCGATCCGGCGGCTCATGCTGAAGCTGACAACCTGGCGTTCAGAGCCGAAAGGTCACGCCTCTTTGCGTACGCGCTTCTTCAGGAACATCGCCGCGTCGGCCTCGGCCAGGGCGACTTCGGGGTCGGCGCCCGCCTCGATCTCGCGCACGCCCCACGAGATGCGCAGGGGAACCGACCACTCGCCCACCTGCACCGGCATGTCGCGCACGGCGGCGGCCAGGGTCTCGGCCTTGGAGTTGGCGGTCTGCTGATCGGCCTGGACCAGCAGCACGGCGAACTCGTCGCCGCCGATCCGGCCCACCACGTCGCTCTCGCGGACATTGGCCAGCAGACGCCCGGCGACGGCCTTCAGGGCCTCGTCGCCGGCCGCGTGGCCGAAGCGGTCGTTGACGGCCTTGAAGCCGTCCAGGTCGAAGAAGACCAGGCTGGCGGGCGAGCCGTAGCGCTGGGCGAAGGCGGCGACCCGCTTGATCTCGCGCAGGAAGGCCCGGCGGTTCAGCACCGGGGCCAGCACGTCCATGTCGGCCAGGCCTTGCGCCTCGCCCAGCTTGAACTTCAGGCGGGCGACCTCGTTGCGCAGGTCGTCGATCTCGACCATCAGCGTCTTCAGCGCCGACTGCACCTGCGGGGTCAGGTCGGCTTCCGACAGCCCCAGGAAACCGGCCGTGTCGGCCGCCACAACGGCCCGCGCCACGACGGGCCCGGCGGCCTCGGTCAGCGCCCGGCGACGGATGGCCGAGAAGGATTCGGTGCGCGCGCTGGTGATCTTCATGGGACGACGGAAACCACTCGGGGGAATCACTATGCGGTGAAGCTTTGCGTATTTCTGCGTTCTTTCATTAACCATGACAATGGCGACGACCATGTGTCGCAGCGTCGCGGGGCCGCACTATCCCTGTGGATCGCTTGCGGTTTTCGCCGGGTTCATTCGGTGAGAACGGGCTTTGGAGCCCGGGCGCCAGCGGCTATAAGGCCCGCGATTCACGGCCGTCAGGTCACGGAGCGCACCTGTCGCTTCAACCCGCCTTCTAGGGAAATCGTCGCCGATGCCCACCGTCACGCCACCCGTCGCCATCATCATGGGCAGCCGCTCGGACTGGCCGACGATGAAGAAGGCGGCCGACGCGCTCGACGCCCTGGGCGTGGCCTACGAGGCCAAGGTGGTTTCCGCCCACCGCACGCCCCAGCGCCTGGTCGAGTTCTCCGCGGGCGCCCAGGCCGCCGGCTACAAGGTGATCATCGCTGGAGCCGGCGGCGCGGCTCACCTGCCGGGCATGGTCGCCTCGATGACCATCCTGCCGGTGCTGGGCGTGCCGGTGCAGTCCAAGGCCCTGAACGGCCTGGATTCCCTGCTGTCCATCGTCCAGATGCCGGGCGGCGTGCCGGTCGCCACCCTGGCCATCGGCGAGGCGGGGGCCAAGAACGCCGGCCTGCTGGCCGCCCAGATCCTGGCGATCTCGGACGCCGCCCTGGCCCAGCGCCTGACCGCCTTCCGGGCCGAGCAGACCGACAGCGTCGTCGAAAGCGTTGAAGACTGATGGCTTCCTCCTCGCCGCCCACCTTCCCTTTGGCCCCTGGCTCGACGATCGGCATCCTCGGCGGGGGACAGCTGGGCCGCATGCTGGCCCTGGCCGCCGCCCGCCTGGGCTTCGACGTGGTGATCCTGGATCCCGAGGAGAACAGCCCGGCCGGCCGCGTGGCCTCGCGCCAGATCGTCGGCCCCTATGACGACCGCTGGGCGCTGAAGCGCCTGGCCGAGGTCTGCGACGTCGTCACCTACGAGTTCGAGAACGTGCCGGCCGCCACGGTGGCCGAGCTGACCGCCCAGGGCGTGCTGGTCGCGCCCGGCGCCAAGGCCCTGGCCGCCGCCCAGGACCGGGTGGTGGAAAAGAGCTTCCTGGCCGAGATCGGCGTCCCGACCGTGGCCTTCGCCGCCGTCGACGACGCGGACGGCCTGGCCGCCGCCGTCGCCAGGATCGGCGCCCCGTCGCTGCTGAAGACCCGCCGCGAAGGCTATGACGGCAAGGGCCAGGCCTGGCTCCAGCGCCCGACCGAGGCCGCCGCCGCCTTCCAGAAGATCGCCGGCCAGCCCGCCATCCTCGAGGCCCCCGCCGACTTCGTGCGCGAGCTGTCGGTGATCGCCGCCCGCGGCCGCGACGGCGAGATCGCCTGCTATCCGCTGTCGGACAACCACCACGAGGGCGGCGTCCTGCGCCGCACCAGCGCCCCGGCCAAGGTCAGCAACGCCACCCGCGACCAGGCCGAGGCCATCGTCGCCAAGATCCTGACCGCCCTGGAATATGTCGGCGTCATCGGGGTCGAGCTGTTCGAGCTGGCCGGCGGCAAGCTGCTGGTCAACGAGTTCGCCCCCCGGGTGCACAACACCGGCCACTGGACCCAGGACGGCTGCGAGGTCGACCAGTTCGAGCAGCACATCCGCGCCGTCGCCGGCTGGCCCCTGGGCCCCACCGCCCCGCGCGCCCATGTCGAGATGACCAACCTGCTGGGCCAGGAAGTCGACGCCTGGGCCAAGCTGGCCGCCGAACCCGAGACCCGCGTCCACCTCTACGGCAAGGGCGAGGCCCGGCCGGGACGCAAGATGGGGCATGTGAACCGGCTGCGGGGCTTGAAGGACTAGGCGCCGCGCGTGAAATGCGCCGCCAGCGCCCGGTCTGTCCCGGCCCTGACTTCGGCCACGGCGTCCGGACCAGCGCCCGTCCCCTGGACGGAGAAGAACGTCAGGTCGCGCAGCCCGATCATGCCCAGCACGGCCTGCAGATAGGGCGTCAGGAAGTCGGGCTGGCGCGCCCGCTCGCCCGAGAACTTGCCGCCCGAGGCCACGGCCACGAAGACAGGGCGGTCACGCAGCAGGCCGACCTTGCCCGCCGGGGTGACGTCGAACGTCCGGCGCGCGCGGACGACGTGGTCGATCCACCCCTTCAGCGCGGCGGGCACGGTCATGTTGTGCATGGGCGTGCCGATGACCACGATGTCGGCCCGCTCCAGCTCCCGGACCAGCGTCTCGGACGTGGCCATCGAGCCCGCCTGGGAGACGTCGGCCAGCGATTGCTGGGAGGTGGCGTAGTCCGCGTCGATCGACGGGATCTCGACCCCGCCGATCACCCGCTCGACGACGACCGCCTCGGGATGGGCCTGAAGCAGGAAGCCAAGGATGTTGCGCGAGAGCCCGAGGCTCTCGGAGGTCTCGCCGCGCGGGCTGCAGCTGACATGCAGGATCGTCTTCATCGCCGTTTCCAGGTTTGTCCAGGCGGCGACCCTAGGCCTTCATGGCCCGATCCCTAGGTCCACGAATGGCAATTCCAGCTAGGCCATGATCGCCGTGCGATGTTACGATCCGCCATGACCGCCCCGAAGCCAGGCAGCATCTCCCCGCTGGATCCCACGGCGGCCGAACCGTTCTACCGGCAGATCTACGAGCGCTTTCGCGGAGCCATCGCCGGCGGCGTGCTGAAGCCGGGCGACCGGATCCCCTCGGCGCGGGCGCTGACCCAGGAACTGGGCCTGGCCCGAGGCACCATCGAGGCCGCCTATTCGCTGCTGGCCGCCGAGGGCTACATCCAGGCTCGCGGCCAAGCGGGCACCGTCGTGACGCCCGATCTCAAGCCGGGATCGCCGCTGCCCAGCCCGCCGCCCCGGCCCGACGCCGGCTTGGCTCCGGCGAGCTTTCGGCCGGAGTCGATCCTGCCGTTCCAGATGGGCCTGCCCGCCCTCGACCGGTTTCCCCGCAAGATCTGGGCGCGGCTGGGCGCGCGGTGCGTGCGGGCCATGCAGCCGTCCGACATGGTCCATCCGCCGGTCTATGGCCTGCCGGCGCTGCGGGCCGAGATCGCCGCCTATCTGCAGGTCTCGCGCGGGATCGACTGTTCGCCGTCCCAGGTGTTCGTGACCTCGGGCTATCGCCACAGCCTGACGCTGATCGCCCAGGCGCTGCTGAAGGCGGGGGATCGCGTCTGGCTCGAGGACCCGGGCTATCCGCCCACGCGGGAGTTGCTGGCGTATCTGGACATCGCCGTCGCGCCCGTGCCGGTGGACCGCGAGGGCATGGTCGTCGCCGAGGGGCTCAAGACCGCGCCCCGGGCCCGCGCGGCCGTGGTCACGCCCGCCCACCAGAGCCCGCTGAGCGTCTCGCTGTCCCTGCCCCGCCGCCTGGCCCTGCTGGACTGGGCCGCCCGCGAGGACGCCTGGATCGTCGAGGACGACTACGACGGCGAGTACCGCTATGTCAGCCGCCCGCTGCCGGCCCTCAAGAGCCTGGATCGCGACGGGCGCGTGCTCTACGCGGGCACGTTCAGCAAGGTGCTGCTGCCCAGCCTGCGACTGGCCTATGTGGTCGTGCCGCAGGCCCAGGTCGAGCGGTTCGAGCAGGTCAGCCAAGCCTTCACCGGCGGCAGTCCGGAGCTGACCCAGGCCATCGTCACCGCCTTCATTACCGAGGGACATTTCGCCCGTCATATCCAGCGGATGCGCAAGCTCTACGCCGAGCGCCGGGAACTGACGGTGGCGGGCCTGGAGAGCGTGCTGGACGGCCGCCTGCGGATCGACGCCCAGCCTGGGGGCATGCACCTGATCCTGCGGCCGCGGGACGGGCTGTCCGACCGTGACTTGGTGACGCGGATGCGGGGCGACGGCCTTTACGGGGAAGCCCTGTCGGACTGGGCGCTGGAGGGCGACGGCGCCCAGGCCCTCCTGATCAACTTCACCAACATCGACTCCCAGGCGGTCGCCGAAAGCCTTGGGCGGCGCATCCTGAAGCTCCTGTGACCGGAGCCGGGACCATGCCGATCATGGCCTAGTCGATAAGGTGCTTCATGGACCTTCTTGAGTGGACCATGAATCGTCACGATCCAGGTCTTCAATCAGACAAGGATTTCGTCATGACCAACCGCATCGACTACGCCAAGGCGTCGCCCGAGGGCTTCAAGGCCTTCGGCGGCGTGTACGCCACCCTTCTCAAGAGCGACCTGCCCAAGGGCCTGATCGACCTCGTCTATCTGCGGGTCTCGCAGATCAACGGCTGCGCCTTCTGCATCGACATGCACTCCCGCGACCTGCTGAAGTCCGGCCTTGCGGTGGACAAGCTGGTGCTGGTCCCGGTGTGGCATGACGCGGGCGGCGTGTTCAGCCCGCGCGAACGGGTCGCTCTGGCCTGGGCCGAGACCGTGACCCGGGTGGCCGAGACCGGCGTCCCGGACGCCGACTACGACGCCGCCGCCGCCGAGTTCGGCGACAAGGACCTGGCCGACCTGACCTATGCGATCGGCCTGATGAACGCCTTCAACCGCTTCGGCGTCACGTTCCGTTCGACCCCCGCCGCCGCCAAGGCCTGAGCCTTCGGCTTTCATCAAAGCCCTTGCCCGGCCGTCGCGCCGGGCGAGGCGACGAAAGGATATTTCACATGGCTTGGCTGCTGCTCGGCGTAGCCGGCGTTCTCGAAATCGTCTTCGCCCTCAGCCTGAAGGCGTCGGAAGGCTTCACGCGGCCGGTCCCGGGGCTGCTCACGGTGGCCGCCGGACTGTCCAGCGTCTTCCTGCTGTCGCTGGCGCTGCGCACCCTGCCCGTGGGCAGCGGCTACGCGGTCTGGACCGGCATCGGGGCGGCGGGAACCGCGATCCTGGGCATCGTGATCATGGGCGATTCCGCCACGCCCCAGCGGCTGCTCTGCATCGGCCTCATCCTGGCCGGCGTCATCGGCCTCAAGCTGGTTCCCGCCGGCTGACCGGCCGCGCCGCTCACGCCATCGCGATGATCTCCAGCTCGATCAGCCAGTCGTCGGCCAGGGTCTGGACGATGATCGCCGTGGTCGGGATGCGGCGCTCGCCCAGGGCCTTCACCCGCGCCGCGCCGTTGGCCTCCACATAGGCCGGGTCGCGCAGGTAGCTGGTCAGGCGTACGATGTTGTCGGTGGTCATGCCGGCGCTGGCCAGGATGGTGCGCAGGTTCGACCAGACCAGCTCCAGCTGGTGCTCCAGGCTGGTCCCCGCCACGCCGTTCGCATCCAGCCCCATGGTCCCGGCCACGAACAGCATGCGGGCCGGATTGCGCACTTCGATGGCATGCACGTAGTCGTCGGTGGCGGCGTAGATCCCGTCGGTGGGATTGTGGATCACGGTGTCCATGGCGGGGCCTCCCGGGCTTTCGTTTTCGCGACTTGGTTCCTAGCTTAGCGGAAAGGCGCGCCGTCGGCGTGACGACCCTTCCTGGAGCGACATATGGCCGAGCAAGCGATGATCGGCCTGATCGGCGGGATGAGCTGGGAGAGCTCGGCCCAGTACTATCGGCTGATCAACGAAGGGGTCCGCGACCGGGTGGGCGGCGTGGCCTCGGCCCGCACCCTGATGTGGTCGTTCGACTTCGCCCGGATCGAGGCCCTGCAGTACGCCGGCGACTGGGACGCCCTGGCCGGGGAACTCGTCGTCGCGTCCAAGGCCCTGCAGAAGGGCGGCGCCGACTTCCTGGTGCTGTGCACCAACACCATGCACCGCTGCGCCTGGGCCATCGACGCGGCGGTGAAGATCCCGCTGCTCCACATCGCCGACCCGACGGCGGCGGCGATCCAGGCGGCCGGCCTGACCAAGGTGGGCCTGCTGGGCACGGCCTTCACCATGGAGCAGGACTTCTATCGCGGCCGGCTGGAGGACAAGTTCGGCCTGGAGGTGCTGGTCCCCGACGCCGACGACCGGGCGGCGGTGCACGGCATCATCTATCGCGAGCTGGTGACCGGCCAGGTGCTGGACGCCTCGCGCGAGGTCTACCGCGCCGTGATCCGGCGGCTGGTCGAGCGCGGGGCGCAGGGGATCATCCTGGGATGTACGGAGATCATGCTGCTGATCGGCGAGGCCGACAGCGCCGTGCCGGTGTTCGACACCACGACGCTGCACGCGATGGCGGCGGTGGATCGGGCGCTGGGGAGGTAAGCTTCGATAGGCCCTCCCGAAGCGATCGGTGGGGGGATATGGCTGAGGTGGTATCACTCCCCCCTCCGGCCCATTCGGGCCGCCTCCCCCACAGGGGGAGGTTCTAGAAGGGTTCAGGCCTATCGCGCGCCGTACCGCATCCGCGCCAGCGCCGCCGCCACTTCCGCCGCCAGGTTCATCGGCTTGATCCCGGCCTTCCACTTCTCGAAGGCCATGACGTTGTCGATGCGGCTGTCCAGGTGCTTGAGCGCCGACTCGCGGCCGGACGCCATGTCGACCGCCAGGGTCGAGACCAGGATGCCCGACAGGATCGCCCGCTTGGAGTAGTGATTCTCGTCGGTGGCCGTGTCGCCGGCCCAGCGCCACAGGACGTCGGCGCTTTCCCACAGCAGGGTCAGGGCCAGCGGGATGTCGGTCGGGAAGGCCAGGAAGGCCGACAGTTTTCGCAAGCTCTCGGCGTCGTGCTGGGCGGCGTCCAGGCGGGCGACGACGCCGGCCCGGATCTTGTCGCGGATCTTGGTCGGCGGCGGGCTCAGGGCGCCCAACGCGGCCAGGGCGGCCTTGTCGTGGCGGCGCGACAGCAGGGCGGCCAGGTCCTTGGGCCCTTGCGGCAAAAGGAGTTGCGCCTCGCCGGCGTTGAGGCCGGCGGCCACGGCGGCGGCGCGGGCCATCCCCGGGTTCCACCCCAGGCGCGGCGCCAGGCGCAAGGCCTCGTCCAGCACCCGTTGCTCGGTCATGTCGGCCCAATCGCCAGGGTCTTGGGAAGCGTCGGCGGTTTTGTCGCTCATGAATCCGAGTCTACACGGGAGTTTAGGCCGCGTCGCCATGGACAGAGGCCCCCGCCTCTGCTATCAGCCGCCCCTCGTCGCCCGGGAGATCCCTTTCCGGGCTTATCAGGTTTTGTTCGCCCGCCCGGCCCCTGAGAGGGACTCGGGAAGATGGTCGGGCCGTCGAATGGAGAGAGACCCCTGGTCCAGATTTTCGTCCGCGACAACAACGTCGATCAGGCCCTCAAGGCCCTGAAGAAGAAGATGCAACGCGAAGGCTCGTTCCGCGAAATGAAGCGGCACGTGCACTATGAGAAGCCGTCGGAAAAGCGCGCCCGTCAAAAGGCCGAAGCTGTTCGTCGCGCCCGCAAGCTGGCGCGCAAGCGCGCCCAGCGCGAAGGCCTGATCCCGATGCCGAAGAAGCCGGTCGGCGCGCGTTAAGCAGCGCTTTCCAGGTTTCTGGAAACACCAAACCCGCCCGGAGCGATCCGGGCGGGTTTTGTTTTGTTGGTCCTCCCCCTCTGGGGGAGGCGGCCGAAGGCCGGTGGGGGGAGCTTTAGGATCGTAGATCCTGGACTCGGCTAGCGCCCCGGGACTCCCCCCTCCGTCGGCTTCGCCGACACCTCCCCCATAGGGGG